>CALHVG010000059.1 GCA_938039145.1 uncultured Treponema sp. | reverse complement strand
ATCTGTGTCAATACCGCCTGTTATTTGGTTTTGTATTATTCTATAACCGCTATATGTATAATGCAAGTAATTTTTTACTACCTTGATGTCTCTTTTTGCTTTTACACAAATATAGTGCGATGTATTTTATTCTTGGGAGGAAATGTTTTTGTTTATACGAAGCTCTGCGCCGAGCGTGGAAAAGTGCGAAGCAGGGGAGCGAAGCGACACCGAGCGCAAGCGGGCTTTGGAAGGCGAGTGGGAGAAGATATTCCGCCCGAATTCATGAAATATTGACATGATTTTTGTTTCTGCGTATCATCAAACTGCTACTTTAATTCAATATTGAGAGGTTCCGAATGTCAGGACACAGTAAATGGGCGACCATAAAACATGCAAAAGGTCTTGCCGATGCCAAACGTGGTAAGATTTTCACTAAATTCATCAAGGAAATTTCCATTGCCGCACGTATGGGCGGGGGAGACCCTAACTCGAATCCACGATTGAGGACTGTGATAATAAAGGCAAGGGCCGCCAATATGCCTAAAGACAACATTGAGCGTGCCATAAAGAAGGGAACAGGTGAGGACGGAGGAGCCGCATACGAGGAACTTGTGTATGAGGGATATGCTGCAGGCGGTGTAGCCGTGATGGTCGAGGTTCTTACGGACAACAAAAACCGTGCCGCCGCAGATGTTCGTAATGTATTCACAAAAAACGGCGGAAACCTTGGAACGACCGGTTCGGTTTCTCGAATGTTCCAGAGAAAGGGAACTATCGAGTTGGATGCCGAGAAGGTTAGCGAAGACGATGTGATGGAAGTCGCTCTTGAGGCGGGCGCAGATGACATTGTAAACGAGGATGGAATAATCACTGTTACCACGACTCCGGATGCGTTCTCTGCGGTTGCGGACGCTTTGAATGAGAAAGGATTTGAAACTCTTTCTGCGGACGTGGGGCTTGTTCCTGACGCATACACGGCGGTTGATAAAGAGACCGCAGTTAAGATTCAGAAGCTGATAGATAAACTTGAGGACAATGACGACGTTCAGAACGTTTATCACACCGCTGAATTCCCCGAAGATTTTGAACCTGAGGAATAGAATTTTCACTCAGGCGGTATAAATATTTCGCCTTATTTTGGAATCCCGAATATAGAAGTTCGGGATTTTTTTTGTTCTAATCTGTATAATTTTTGCATGGTCAACAGGAATTTTTCGTTCACGGAACTTCCGGGAACTCAAAATGTCCAATGTTTTGGAAAAGTTAGGCGTGTCATCGGTCTTGATCCGGGACTTGCGAACACAGGTTTTGGAATCGTGGATTTTTCAAACGGCAGATACAGGATGGTAAGCTACGGCTGCATTCATACAGGGGCTAAAGAACCTTTGCAGGAACGGCTTCTTTCGATTCATTCAAGGCTTCAGGCTGTCATAGATGAATTTAAGCCGAACGAAGGCGCGATGGAGGAGCTTTTTTTTGTAAAGAATGTAACAAGCGGAATCGGCGTGGCGGAAGCCAAGGGTGTTGAGACTCTTTGTCTTGCGGAAAATGCAATTCCGCTTTGTGAATATAAGCCGAACCAGATAAAGAAGGCGGTTACAGGTTCAAGCAGGGCGGACAAGAATCTTGTAGAACAATATGTCCAGCTTCTTTTGAATCTGAAGGAAAAACCGAATCCTGACCATGCCGCAGATGCCTTGGCGTGCGCAATAACGCACATTCACTATACTATGTGTTGAAATATGCGCCTTGTATTCATGGAAGCGGATTTCTGATACAATAAATCCATGTTCAATTCGATTATCGGCATTGTTACGGGAAAAAATTCCAAGCAGCTTTTTATTGAAGCAAACGGCATTGAGTGGGATATCTGTATGCCCGATTCGAACATCGATATGCTTCCTGAAACCGGAAAAGAGGTGCGGGTATTCACTTGGCTTCATCACACGGAAAGTCTCATGAATCTTTACGGTTTTGCCTCTCCCGAGGAAAGGCTTCTGTTCCTTGACCTTCTTAGGGTTGACGGGGTAGGTCCGAAGGCTGCCGTAAAGATTATGAGCGGCGTTAATTCCAAACGTCTTTTTGAAATCCTTGAAAGTGGCGATGTCGATATTCTTGAAAAGATTCCGGGAGTCGGAAAAAAGACTGCCGGAAAAATGATGCTTGCTCTTAAAGGAAAACTTTCGATTCCCGACGATTACAAATCTTCATCTTCGTCGCCTTCTTCTCCGTACGATGATGCGGTCGCCTCCCTTGTTTCAATGGGGTACGACAAAAATCTTGCCAAAGCAAAGATAATGGAACTTGCGGAAAAACTTTCTTCCGAGCCGGATTTTGTGAAAAAAAGCCAAAAGGACAGGGAGGATCATCTTTTCAGGCTTGCCATCGTGGAACTCAGTTAGTCTATGAAAGATTTTAAGGATACTGTCTTCAATTCCATTGTGCGGGCGGACATTTCGAATCTTGAGGACAACGACAACAGGCTTCGCCCAAAACTGCTGAAGGATTTTCTGGGGCAGGAAGGAATCAAGAAAAACCTTGGCACTTTTATAAAAGCTGCCAAAGACAGGGAAGAGCCGCTGGATCATCTTCTTCTTATAGGTCCTCCGGGGCTTGGAAAAACCACCCTTGCTCAGATTACTGCAAATGAACTTGGCGTTGATTTCAAGGTTACGGGTGCGCCCGCCTTGGACAAACCCAAGGATCTGGCAGGAATTCTAAGCACAATCACCGAACGGACTGTTTTTTTTATAGATGAAATCCATCGTTTGAAGCCTGCGATAGAAGAGATGCTTTATGTCGCTATGGAAGACTATGAGTTGGACTGGATTATCGGGCAAGGACCTGCGGCTAGGACAGTGCGGATTCCTATTCCGCCGTTCACTTTGATTGGGGCGACAACGAAGGCAGGAAGCGTTTCAAGTCCGCTAAGAAGCCGTTTCGGTTTCATTCCACGTTTTGATTTTTATACGAACGAAGAACTTTCAAGAATCATAAAAAGGTCAGCGAAAATTCTTGAGGTGTCGATAGACGAGGATGCTTCGCTTCTTCTTGCAGAATGTTGCAGGGGAACCCCACGTGTTGCAAATAGGGTTTTACGACGCATGAGGGATTTCGCTCAGGTTTCAGGTTCTCCTGTGATTTCCCTTGGAACGGTCAAGATGGGACTCAGCCGGCTTGAAATAGACGTGCTGGGGCTTGAAAAATACGATAGGGAAATCCTTCTTTCGATAATCAACAATTTTTCAGGAGGACCTGTCGGGGCGGAGACGCTTGCGATAAGCATAGGCGAAAGCCTTGACACGCTTGAGGACTATTATGAGCCGTACCTGATTCAGAAAGGTCTTTTGCAAAGAACCCCTCGAGGAAGAATAGTTACCCCAAAGGCATATGAGCATCTTGGAATGAATTTTCCCAAGGACTCTGCGTCTAGTCAGGGCATTCTGTTCGATTGAGCCTTTGCGGAACGAAAATTTATGTTTAAAAGAGACAGCTTATGAAAACTTCAGATTTCTTTTTTGATTTACCGGCGGAACTTGTCGCTCAGCACCCAAGCGGAAAACGCGGCGAAGACAAACTTATGCTTTTGGAAAGGCAGTCGGGAAATGTCACCCACCTTACGATGGACGATTTACCGAATCTTATTTCAAGCGACACTTTGATGGTGTTCAACAACTCAAGAGTAAGACGTTCCAGGGTATACGGTATAAATGAAGAGACCGGAAAATCTACCGAGTTCATGTTCCTGAATACGCTTGACCGAACTTTTTCATTTTGGAACACGATGGTAAGGAATGCAAAAAAGCAGAAAAACGGTATGCGCTACAGATTTCCCGACGGAACTGTTGGAACTTTGGTTTTGGATGAAGGAAATGCAGGAACGGAATTCAGGTCGATAAAATTCAGTTCCGCTATAGATGAGGAATGGTTTGAAAAAAACGGACACATTCCGCTTCCGCCGTACATAAAAAGAGCAGACACTGACGAAGATTCCGAAAGATATCAAAATGTGTACGCCACGGATACAGGAAGCGCCGCCTGTCCTACGGCAGGACTTCATTTTACGGAAGATATGCTTTCGCGTCTTGATAAGGCAGGAATCGAACGCTGCTTTGTTACCCTGCACGTGGGGCTTGGAACTTTTCTTCCGGTAAGGGAACAGAATATAGAAGCTCACAAAATGCACAGCGAATGGTATTCTATTCCGATAGAGAGTGCGGAAAAAATAAATGCGGCAAAAAAATCTTCCCGTCCGATATTAGCGGTGGGAACAACATCGGTGAGGACGCTTGAAAGTTCGTTCGCTGAAAATTTAAAGGAAATCAAAGAGGGGAAGAGGCGTGAAAACTCGGATTTTGTAAAAGCTGGAACTTCAAGCACGTCGATATTCATGTATCCCGGATACAAGTTCAATGTCGTAGACCAAATGTTCACGAATTTTCATACGCCGGAAAGCACCCTAATCATGCTGGTGAGCGCATTCGCCGGAAAGTCTAATATTCTTTCAGCATACAAAAAGGCTGTGGAAGAACGCTACAGATTTTTCAGTTATGGCGACTGCATGCTCATAAAATAAAGTTATTGAATATTATGAAGTTGCTATTTTGACATTTTCTGTAGATAATATTGAATAGAGTTTTAAAGTAAATAGAGAAGGTATTTGAAATGATCAGCGAAAGGGAACAAAAACTTCAATCCATCGTCGAACTTGAACACAAACTCAATGAGATTCAGGACGTAGACATCCTCCTTGAAAAGATTCTCACGGAGACCCGCAGAATTGTGAATGCGGACGCAGGCTCAATATATGTTGTATCGGGTATGCACAACACGAATCTTCAGATAAAGTATTCGCAGAACGACACTCAGTTAAAGGAACTTCCGCCCGGCGAAAAACTTCCGTATTCATTTTTCTCTTTTCCGATAAACGACAAGTCCATTGCAGGCTATGTCGCATCCATGGGAACTGCGTTGAACATCGAGGATGCCTATAACCTTTCCCCTGAGCTTCCGTTCAAATTCAACGAACTTTCGGATCTTACGACCAACTACCGGACAAAATCCATGCTCACGATTCCGCTCAAGATGGCGAACGAAACTTTACTTGGGGTTCTGCAGATTATAAATGCCCGTGACAAAGAGGGAAACGTAATTTCATTTGATGCGGACGCTGAACTTTACATAAACCATTTTGCGACCGCCGCGGTTCAGGCTCTTGAGCACGCCTACAACACCCAAAACATGGTAAAGCGTATGCTGAAAATGTCCGAATTCAGGGATCCCAAGGAAACCTATCCTCATGTCGAGCGGGTTTCCAGTTTTTCACTTGAAATTTATGACCGTTGGGCGTTCGATAACAATATTCCCGAAGAGGAATGGCATCGTTTTAGAGACAATCTGAAAGTTGCCGCAAAATTCCATGACATAGGAAAAGTCGGTATATCGGACGTGATATTAAAAAAGACATTTCCGCGGTTCACGGAAGAAGAGCGCAACGTTATGAAGGGACATACCTGCCTTGGCGCAATGCTTTTCTATCCGCCGGAATCCTTACTTGACAGAATGACGATTGATGTGGCTCTTCACCACCACGAACGTTTTGACGGCGGCCCAAGCGGATATCCCGGATATTTTGACCTTGAAAATCACGCTACGGTCGAAGGCCCCGCCTCGGGAGAAAATTTTGACGAAAAAAACAGGTTTGAGATTGGCGGTCAGGTGAATGTTCTGCGCCCGCTAAAGGGAACGGAAATTCCTCTTGCCGCACGTATTGTTGCCGTGGCTGACGTGTTCGATGCTCTTTCGCATAAAAGATGCTACAAGCAGGCTTGGTCTGTAAATGATGCGTTTGCGGAAATCCAGAACGGAGCGGGAACACAGTTCGACCCGGAAATAGTTCTTGCATTTATGAAGATACACGACAGAATAATGTCTATTCTGATGGCTATCCCTGACGAAGATGCGGATTAATCGAACGGATAAACTTTTTTTAACTGAAATTCAAGGCAGCGTATAAATTCCTTCAGTTCTTTTTGACTGTAGGAATGTTTTTTTGTTCCGGTAAAACCTATTTTTGCAAGCTGCAGGTTGAATTCCCTGTCTTCTAAGATTTCTTCTATGTTCTCGCTTGAAAACGCTGTTCCCCTGTCGTTTATGGTGCGTATTCCCTTTTTAACAAGTTTTTCAGCAAAAAGTATATCCTTTGTTATAACAATATCGTTTTTTTGGGCGTGCGATAAAATGTAGTCGTCCGCCGAATCTTTTGTCTTCCGGCACACGACCATCGAATGTCCTTCGGTGTTGGCGTCTATTTCCCTGTTTGCAACAAATATCACCTGAATTTTCGGATTTTTCATGGCTGCTATGCGGATTGTTTCGTTTCTTACCGACGCGGGGCAGGAATCTGCGTCTATCCATATCGAAAAGGGGAGGAATGGTTTTTCCATTTTACAGAACCGAATCTATTTTTGAAATTAGCCTTTCTGTTATTTCATCTATCCTTGAGTCGAGCGCATTGTTTTCCACGGCTTCCTGGATTTCCACTCTTTTTTTCTTGTCGCTGTAAACCTGATCGCAAAGCATAAGCCCTGCCATGACGGCAATCTGGGTTGGATTTTTGAAAACTCCTTTTTTTTCAAGGCTGTCCGTAAGATTTCTGTAATATTTTAAAAGTCTTGCAAGATATTCGGAGTCTTCGTCCGATTTTATTGAAAACGATGTTCCCAGTATGTCTATCTGAAGCATTCCCATGGAATCAGCCTAGAATATGTCGAACTGTCCGTTCTCATCGGATGCAGGTTTTTCGTAATTCTGAGTAGCGGTGGAAGTTGATTGCGGTGCGTCAGCCTCCGGCATAGCCGATGGCGAGCCGGGCATTTCGTTTTCCCCGCTTGTTTGGTTTTGTTGAACGGAAGCCATTTCCGCATGGGGAGAATTTATTTGCGGTGCGCTAACATTTACAGAATCTTCTCCAGATTTTTTTAGAAGAGAATCTTCTATTGAGGAGAGAGTTTCGAGGGCTTTCAGAATTCCACCTTCTATCCGATTCTGATCTTGCTCAAAAGAAGAAAGCAGCTCCGACTTGCTGGAAAGCGCGTTTGTGAGCTCTGAACATCTCGTGCGCAGAGCATCGTTTTCAGCCTGCAGCTGTGCGATTTTCGCTACAGCACCTTCTACCTTTTTTTCAAGAAGCATAATCTGATCAAGTGAAATCATACCTGAAAACCCCTTTGGCTTTTATTTTGCCAGTGCTTTCTTTGCCATTTCCACAACGGCTTTGAAGGCAACCGGGTCTTCTATAGCCATATTGGAAAGTGCCTTTCGGTTTACGGCGATTCCAGCCTTTGTGCAACCGTTGATGAACGTGGAATATGTCATTCCCTCATCCCGGACAGCGGCATTGATTCGCGCAATCCACATTGCCCTGAAATTGCCCTTTCTGTCGCGTCTGTCAACGTATGCGTGGCAAAGCGCCTTTACAACCGCGTCTTTCGCAGCCTTGTAGTTTGACTTTCTGTCGCCACGGAAACCCTTTGCAAGTTTCAGGATCTTTATGCGGCGGTTCTTTCTTTTTGTTCCGTCTATCGCTCTTGACATTTTTTACCCCTCATTAACCGTACGGAAGCATCTGCTTTCGGATTTTCCTTGCGTCAGCTTCATCAACATAGCCTGCAGCCCGGAGCTGTCTCTTTCTCTTCGAAGAACGCTTTGTCAGTATATGACGAAGGTTCTGCTTCTTGTGCTTGACCTTTCCGCTTCCGGTAAGGGAATAGCGTTTTGCGGCAGCACGTTTTGTCTTCTGTTTAGGCATTTTCTTACCTCAAAAAAATTATTTGGCTTTTGCTGAGATTGTCATGGACATTGTTTTTCCATCCATCGCTGGCTGTTTCTCCACGACATACGCGGAAGTAAGCCTCTTTAGAACTTCCTTCAGGACATCGTAACCAAGTTCGGTATGGGCAAGCTCACGTCCCCTGAATCGGATTGTAACCTTTACCTTATCGCCTTCGTCCAAAAATTCCTGTACATGCTTGGCTTTTGTGTCCAGATCCCCGGAACCGATTTTCGGCTGCATTCGGATTTCTTTCAACTTGAGTACCTTCTGATTCTTCTTGGCATCTCGGAGCTTTTTTTCCTGTTCGAATCGGTACTTGCCATAGTCGAGGATTTTACATACCGGCGGGTTAGCATTCGGTGAAACTTCAACAAGATCAAGATCTTTTTCCTTAGCAAGTTTTAGAGCCTCCAGCGTGGGAACAATTCCTTTCTGGTTACCCTCGTCGTCGATAAGTCTGACCTCACGAACACGGATCATTTCATTGACCCTGTGATCCTTATTGTTATTATTAGCGTATGCCAACTATCCTCCTAGTGCGTAAAATACACACACATGTAAACGTATTTTTTTATTATATAAGAAAAGAACAATTTATGTCTATATGCACATATTTCTGTTTATGTTTCCTGCAATATGTAAATACTGATGTCGTCATTTTTTTTTTTTTTTTTTTTTTTTTGATTTTTTTTTGATGGTGGGGTACAATAAACGTAGATGTGAATATGAAACGGTATATTATTTATTTTAGTTTTTTAGCGTTTTTGTTTATGTCTTGTACTAATTCTGCATTTATAAAGAATCATGAAAATAATGAATATGGTTCACTTGTAAAAACAAAATTAGATTTTATTGCGACAAGAACGGAGTTGGCTGTAAATCAACATTCTATGATGTTCAGCAATTTGTCGCCTTCAAGAGTTGTGCAATCATCTGAAAATTTGACATCTCCAAGTTTAACAGAAGATGATATTTGTGAACTGAAAAAAATTACTACTTCTCCGTTTGAATATCTATATAACAATGTGAATTCAGAGGATGCAGATGATAAAAATTTAACTCTTATTCATTCTGTTTATTCAGAATCAACTGTTGATGATGTGATAAAAAATATGGAATGTGTAAATTCTGAGATGGCAAATGACTATAAAAATTCCATTTCCGATTTTTATGAAAATATGAATCCTTCTACAAGAGCACTTATTGCTGAACATGGCGGAATGGAGGTAAGACGTTTATATATTTTAGATGACGACGCTTTCTTGCAGGCAAGAAGTATTTCTTTTGCAACAGATTTGTCATGGGAGAGCGTTTCTAGGTATGTAGGATATGGAGTGGCTTCTATAGCGGGTGCGATTTGTTTCAAGTATGGATTTTTTCCTTGGGTACGTTATCCTGGAGTGGCAGTCTGCCTTTCGGGTATTGGATGCATGGGTGTTCTTATTGCTCGTTGGATGGAATCTCCAAGGCTTTCTGTGATTTCGGATTCCGTAAAATATATGATTAGAGTTGCGATGGAAACGAAAAATGAAAGAGAAATGTCCGATTTGGAGAAGTGTGGTATGTTTGTTTTTGCTGTGGAAAGAAAACTCCAGAATTATTTATATAGAAAATTCGTCTTCCGAAGTAGAGATAAAAAATATTTTGAATTTTATTGATGAAAAAAGATTAAGAGACGAAACTTTTGAAAATGCGTGCAATACACTAATAGGTTATTGTTTGAACTATGATCAGACTGCAATAAAGTTAGGAACCATAGGAGCTACAACAGCGTCTGTTGCAATAACTTGTTGGTTTACGGGAGTTGTTGCAGCAGTGAACCAAGCATTTATAACTCTGAAAAGTTTTATACCTGATTGGGCGGTAATTTCCGCAACTTCCTTGACTATAAAAATTCCATTATGATTGAAAGGTGTTATTAATATGAAAAGATTGTTTTATCTATTTTCTATGCTTATAATCTTTCTTTTTTTATCATGTGCATCAACTATAAAAGTGGTGAGAGCGGACTGCGATTCCGTTTTGAAAAAAAATGAAGGTTACGTTGTTCTTAGAATTATAAATCCCACCGCAAACAAAATAATGGACGATTTTTTTGATGTTAACGGCAATCGACGGGAAGGGATTGAGCCTATGCATTTAAATTCAGATTTGACAATAAAAAAAGCTCCATTTTCATTTTCTGAACTTTTCGTTGCAAATTCAGAATCCAATCAAATCGTAGTTCTGAAGGCAAAAAAAGGTACTTACGGAATTACCAAGGTCGGCAAAAATACAGAATATTTTAATCCCTATGCGTTCAAAGTGCTTCCGGGCGTTGTAAATTATGCCGGAGACATAAAAATTGACATGGTTCAGGGAAGATATGTTTTTGTTTGGAATAAGATTAGGGATTACTACGATTTGTCAGTTGAGGATAATTTTATCGAAATCAAAGCTCTAAAAACGAATTCAGCGGTTTTGAGCTGCTGTTCGGAATACGAATTTGTAAATCAGGCAAAAATTACAGAAAAAATGAAACCTTTATTTTGCGAAGTAAAAAGAATCGAATAAATTATAGATGAGTTTTTTTTATTCAAAAGGGAAAAAGCGGGAAGGGATTGAGATATTGCATTTGAATTCAGATTTGACAATAAAAAGGCTCTCGGCTCATTTTCTGAACTTTTTGTACTGTGCAGAATACCAATTTATCAATCAAAAGGACGGAAAGCTGGATGCCGATTTCAGAAGTATTTGTGAGCGGACGTGTACTTGATATAGAATCCTTTTACATAAGCTCTGTTTCGGCGGAAAGGAAACTTTGTTTTTGATTTACCGTAAAACTCGGATTTTTTAACATTTATTGCTTTGTTCCGGAGTTTCTCCGGCGGCATTTTTATTTACAGACAGTTTTCCTTCGCCGAGTAAAATCTAAACGAGTTTTGAAAAATGATAACGTTCCATTGAGTTACAGGTGGACATTTTCCTCTGAAATTTTTGACAGTGTACACTGTCAAAAGGGATTGAAAAATCCCTTTTGAGAAGCCTCGCGTTGCTCGGCTTCTCAAAAAAATTTAACGGAGGTTTTTTTTATGAAAAAAACATTGGTTGGAATTGTGCTTTGCTTGATTATGGCAACAAGCGCATTTGCGGATTTTTTGCTGGAAGCCCCTTCTGTAGGCTATTCAAACTTTTTGTTCAATGGGGTGGGGGACACCTACAAGGCGGATGTTCTTACGATAAATCTTCCCGGCATGGGCTTTCAAAGGCACAACGAGGGTGGATTTTATTTTATGTGGAATAACCAGCTTGCAGTTGCCGGAAAGCAGAATCTGTATGATAAGCCGATACATGGCGATTATAGTTATAATAACTTGCTGGCACTGGGGGGTAAATCGGACTTCATTTTCGGAGGCTCGATTGTCCCAATCGAAAACTTCTGCATAACTTTAGGCTCGGGGCTTTCTTCCGGCTATCAGAGCGGAACAGTTTTCATAGGCATTCCGCTTGACCTAAGCGTAAAGTACTACTTTACGGAAAAAGTCGGAATCATGCTGGGGCTTAACGATACGCTTGCCTGCGGCTTTAATGTGGGAAGAATGTGGGCAAATGATACTCTTTCGTTTTCGTTCATAAACTTTACCAACCAGTTCAACATAAGGCTTGGACCGGCGTTTCGTTTTTAGCCATAACGGTCGGCAGTTATGCCATGTTGGGCGAAGATGTAACGTCCGTGTTTCATTTGTTCCGCTTTGTCTTTGACACTGCATGACAAAATTACTATAATTGGCGCATAAATGAGAGGTGGCTATGGATATTATTTTCCCATTGAAAGAACTTGCAAGTTTTTCTGACAATATTTATGAGATTACTGTAGCGGCAAGCCGTCGCGCATATCAGATGTCAAAGATAGGAGACCCTGAAATCGGCGACAATGCGGGTAAGGCTGTGTCCGTTGCGGCAAGGCAGCTTTTTTCCGGTGAAATTTCGTATCGCATCGAAGACGGCTCAAGAAAATAAATGGCTATTCCGGTCATAGTGCTCTTCGCTCCAACAGCGAGCGGAAAGACTGCCCTTTCCCTAAAATTATTCGGGGAGGGCAGTCGTTCTTTTTTTAAAGGAAAGGCGGAACTTGTGAGTGCGGATTCCATGCAGGTTTACAGGCGTCTTGATATCGGGACCGCAAAACCTACAGCCGGTGAAAGAACCCTTTTGCCGCATCATCTTATAGACATACTTGATTATGACGAGCAGTTTTCTGTGTCGGATTTTGTTTCCATGGCGGATTCTCTGTGCGCCGGCATATGGAAGAAAGGAAAAATCCCTCTTGTGGTTGGCGGAACAGGTTTTTATGTAAGGAGTTTTCTTATGGGACTTCCGGATACGCCTGAATCCGACGAAAATATAAGGCTTTCACTAAAAAAAAGGATTCAAAAAGAAGGAAGAAAGGCACTTCATGATGAACTTAGGCGTTTAGATCCTTTTAGTGCCGAGAAAATAAACGTCAACGACGAGTACAGGATAATTCGTGCGCTTGAGGTTTATGCTCTTTCCGGAAAGCCTAGAAGTTCGTTTTCTGCAGGCGCAAATCTTAGAAATGGATTTGATTTTTTGACTTTGGTGTTGGAACGCGACAGAAAAGAGCTTTACGAACGAATTGAAAAAAGGGTAGACCTAATGTTCGAGTCGGGATTGAAGGACGAGGTTGAATCCCTTATCCGTGACGGAGCGGATTCGTCTATGCCGGGAATGAAGGCCATAGGCTACAGGGAATGGTTTTCCGGGGACAGAAACTCATCGGAGGGAATCGAAAAAATCCGGACGGAGATAAAACATTCCTCAAGGAAATACGCAAAAAAGCAACTTACGTTCATGGCTGATATTCCTGGAGCGAAAAGGATTTTTTTAGGAGACGAATCTGCTTCCGAGAAAAAAATATCTTTGCTTGTTCAGGAATTTCTTTCAAAATACGGACAATTCTATTGACCTAAATATCTAAATAGGTGATAATAAGCAACACTTTACTAGTAGAGGGGTGCCGACGTGCCTTGTGGAAAAAAAAGAAAACGCCAGAAGATGGCGACTCATAAGCGCAAGAAGATGCTTAGAAGGAACAGACATAAGACAAAGTAAGTCTTTTAGTCTCCGATTTTAGACCGCAAAAGTTTTCTGCTTTTAGCGGTCTTTTTTCATGCCGTCGTCTTTCCGTCTGTTTCTTGTGGTGTCAATGATGCCCTGAAAATTGGAGTTTGTACGTTACTTTCATCTGTAAAATCACCGGAAGACATAAAAAAACTTTCTCGAAAACAGCTTGTTCAGTTGCAGGAAGAAATCCGTAAGACAATCATTTCCGTGGTCGGTGAAAACGGAGGTCATCTTGCAAGCAATCTTGGCGTTGTGGAACTTACCGTCGCATTGCACAGGGTTTTTTCAAGTCCAGAGGACGCTATTGTCTGGGACGTGAGCCATCAATGCTATGCCCATAAACTTTTGACGGGTAGATATCCGCTTTTCAGTGAACTTAGGAAAAAAGACGGGCTTTCCGGCTTCACCAAAAAAACTGAAAGTCCGCACGATTTTTTTGACAACGGACACGCCTCGACTTCCATCTCGCAGGCTTTGGGGCTTCTTACGGCATGGAATCTTAAAGGGAAGAATGGCAAGGTAATCGCTGTTATCGGGGACGGAGCGTTGACGGGCGGAATGGCTTTTGAGGGGCTTTGCAACGCAGGAGAGCTTGGCGAAAACCTTATAATAGTACTGAACGATAACCAAATGTCGATAGACAAAAACGACGGTACGTTTTCAAGGTATCTTAGCCGTCTTACAATGACGGGGCATTACCAATCCATAAGAAGAGCCATAGATTTTATCGTGAGCCGTCTTCCGTTCAGCCACCATCTGCAGAAAATTGTATTCAGATTCAAGCGGGGCTTGAAAGGTCTCCTTCTTCAGGACAATTTTTTTTCCGACTTGGATTTTGAATACGTTGGTCCTCTTGACGGACATGACGAAAAGTCTCTTGAGACCGTGCTTAAAAGGGTCAAAAGAATGCGTAATCCCGTGGTTGTGCATGTGGTAACAAAAAAGGGGAAAGGCTACAGCCCCGCCGAGGACAATCCGGAGCGGTTTCATGGAATTGGCCCGTTCTGCACTTCCGACGGAAAGGTCGAAAAATTCGATGCGGTCAGTTTTACAGAAAGTTTTTCAAATTCCCTTTTGAATTTTGCCGAAAAAAACAAAAAACTTGTCGCAATAACTGCCTCGATGGCAAAAGGGACGGGGCTTGATTCGTTTGCCCGTCATTATCCTGAAAGATTTTTTGATGTCGGGATAGCGGAGGAACACGCCGTTACATTTGCAGGAGGGCTTTCAAGGGGCGGAATGATTCCTGTGGTGTGCATATATTCCACTTTCATGCAGAGGGCGGTTGATCAGGTGATACACGACATGGCTATCCAAAATCTGCATTCTATTATAGTGATGGATAGGGCCGGAGCTGTTCCGGGAGACGGAGAGACGCATCAAGGTCTTTTTGATATAGCCCTTTTTCGCCCCGTTCCTAACGTTACAATGCTTACTCCCGCCACCGGAAAAGACCTTGAAAAGATTCTTAAATATTCGATTTCGGGAAAAGGCACATACATAATCCGCTATCCCAAGATGTCATGCCCTTCTGAACGTTCTGAGTTTTCTTCGGAAATTATAGAGGGAAGGGGAGTGCTTTTGAAGGCGGAATCTCTTTTTCCGACTTTGGAAGTCGCCCTTGAGGATTCCGGCGAGACAAGAAGAATCCTTTTTGTTACAACCGGCGGAATGTATTCGGAGGTCGTTGTAGCGTCAAGGGCTTTGCTTATGGAAAACGTGATGAGCGACATATATTCCCTTAGGTTTATAAAACCTATCGACAAAGAATATTTTATCGCTCTTGCAAAAGACTACGACGGAATCGTGTTTGCGGAAGACGGAATCGTGTCTGGAGGGATAAGCGAGTATCTTGCACTTGTGCTTTCGCAAAACAAAATCACGAATTTCAGGATAAAGGCGTTCCCTGAAGGTTTTTACAGGCAGGGAAGCCGAGCCGATGTGCTTTCGGAGGCGGGGCTTAGCGTGGAAGAACTTCGCAAAGCCGCCTTGGATCTGCTTGGTATTTTGTGAGTTTTTATTTTTAGGAAAAATCATGGTTGAACTTGAACTTAGTGAAAAAACGATTTCGACTTCAAGAAAGGCGCTTGTCATGGGAATTCTTAATGCGACTCCGGATTCGTTTTATGCGGGAAGCAGGGGCGGAATCGAAAAAGCGTTGTCGATAATTGAAGAGGGGGCGGACATTCTTGACATTGGGGCGGAATCAACTCGTCCGGGTTCAAGTTACATAGATTCCGAAGAGGAAAAGCGGAGGCTCATTCCGCTAATAAAAGAGATAAGGAAGGTTTCCGACATTCCGATTTCAGTGGACACAAGGAAACTATCGGTCATGCAGGAAGCGTTTGACGAAGGGGCGGACATTCTGAACGACATTTCCGCTCTTGAGGACGAGCTTGAGCTTGGTAGATTTGCGGCGGAGAAAAAAATCCCCGTTGTCCTTATGCACAGGAACGGAATTAAAAAAAATGCGTTCAAAGAAGTGGACGACTACCTTTTAAAAAGAGCGTTATACGCCGAATCCATAGGAATAGAGCCTAGAAAGATAATAGTAGATCCCGGAATAGGATTTAACAAGGACTTTTTAGTCAACTGCGAGCTTATAAAAAAATCCGGGAATTTTTGCGGCGGAAAGTACAAAATACTGATGGCTCTTTCTCGGAAAAGGTGCATAGGAGCGATGACTGGAAGGGATGTTGACGAAAGGCTTTCCGGCACTCTTGCGGCAAACCTTGTAAGCGTCATAAAAGGCTGTTCTTTGGTTCGTGTGCATGATGTAAAAGAAACGATAGATACTTTAAACGTTTTGGAGTATACTTTATAGGAATCGTATTGAAGGAAAAACTTTGAAATCCGCAGAAAATTTACTGGCAGTTTATAATGTAGTTCGCTCGTTCGTTGATATTGGTATACTTTCTTTTGTATTTTACAAGGCATACCAGATAATCGTAAAATCCAACAGTGTGCAGATAATAAAGTCTGCGGTCATAGTTGCGATTTCATATGCACTTGCAGTCATTCTGAAACTTGAAACATTAGTTTGGATTTTCACTTCAATTACACCCATGCTCATAGTAGGATTTGTGATAATATTTCAACCCGAATTCAGAAAGATGTTCTTGAAAATGGGGCAGACGCAGTGGTTCGCTTTCGGAAGCCGCTCCAAACATTCTTACGTGGATTCAGTGCTTATCGCGGCGGAGATGCTTTCAAAACAGAAGCGAGGCATGCTTGCGGTCTTTCTTCGCCACACAAGGCTTGATGACATTCTTGATACGGGAACTAGGCTCAATGCGGACATTTCATCAAGCCTTCTTGTAACCATATTCGGAATGGACACACCTCTTCATGACGGAGCGTGCTTCATTCAGGGCGGAAAACTTGTGGCGGCGGGCTGTTTTCTTCCGCTAAGCGAGCAATACGATATAAAAAAGACTTTCGGCACAAGGCACAGGGCGGCTTTGGGGGTGTCCGAGATTTCGGACGCGGTTGTCCTTGTAGTCTCCGAGGAGACTGGCGCGATGAGCCTTACATACGACTCTAAACTTCACTACGACCTTTCTTCCAAGGAACTTACAAAAATCCTTGAAAATCTTTTAAACATACCGCCTGAAGCGTATACCCTGGAGGACACTATCGATGAACACAAGAAAAATGATTAGTCGCCTCACCGAAAACTGGGTGGCAAAGGTGATATGCGTGGCGGCGGCGATTTTGGTCTACGTCTTCCATCAGGTAGCGGTCCTTGACCACAAGACGCTGACAGTTCCGCTTGAGGTGGTTTCCGAGGGGCTTTTGGTGAACGAGACCGATGTTCCGTCCTTTGTAAAGGTGAACGTAAGGTGCAGCGCCGATTCCATAGGAGCGATCACAGCCCAAGGAATATCCGCTGTGCTGAACCTGAACCATTATACCGAAGTCGGCGACTATGACGTTCCCGTTACGATTTCCGTGTCTAAGGATCTTATGCTTATAGACCCTCTTGAAGTTTCGGTGAAGCCCGATTATGTTTCTCTGACATTGGACGAGAAGGTGGAAAAATATGTTTCCGTAAAGCCGTCCGTTTCGGGAGAGGTGAGCCACGGCTATTTTGTAAAGAGCGTCGAGATTGTTCCGTCGACGGTAAAGATAATAGGTCCTTCAAAAATTGTTGAAAAAACAAACTTCATATATTCCGACAAGGTGAACGTTAAGGGAGCGGCGACAGGTTTTTCTACGGAAGTGGGGCTTGACAACATAAACGCCCTTGTTTCGGCAAAGGTGGACGAGCCTTTCCGGGTAAATGTTACCATCGCTCCGAGTCCAAGCGAACTGGTTTTCACGGGCGTTACGCCGAAACTGATATCGCTTGATGGAAATCTTGAAAACAGCTCTACAATTCCGCCGCTGAACTTTACCCTTACAGGCACTGTCCCGATGATGGAAAAATTCAAGCTTTCGGAGCAAAGCGTCGTAATCGACTGCAGTTCCATAAAAAGCGAAGGCAGCTACGAACTTCCGGTTCTTTTTGTGCTTCCGGTGAACATTTCCGTGAAAGAAAAATCCTACGAGACTGTAAGCCTTATGATATCCGAGAAGTCTTCAGCCAATGCGGAGGAAAATCCGTCCGTGAATCAGGAAACTTCTTCGGATTCCGGTGTTTCTTCCGGCGAAGAGGCGGTCGAAGAAAAAAAGCCTTCCAAGAGACGGCGAAGATGATATTCGGAATCGGAACGGACATAGTGGATGTCAGGCGGTTTGAAAAATGGCTTGAAAACGAAGAACTGCTTGAAAGGTATTTCAACGAGGCGGAGCTTTTTTCAAAAGGCTCTAAATCTTCGCTGTGCCAGCACTATGCGGTGCGTTTTGCCGCAAAAGAAGCGTTCTCCAAGGCTTTGGGAACTGGAATATGCTTTGACTTGCGAGAGGTTTTTGTTAAGAAAAATGCAGACGGAAAACCGGAGTTATGTTTTTCGGAAAAACTAAAAAACCTTTTGAAAGAAAAATGCGGCGAATGTAGGATTTTTGTTTCTCTGAGCCACGAGAAAGAATATGCCGTTGCGAACGTGGTCATAGAAAAAACGGAAAAATTTTGAAGGGAGGAGTTATTGGATGGTTTCTGGCGTAAAAAAAACTTCGAGCAAGAAAAAGCCTGTGATTTCGTACTGGTCCAAGGAAAAATGTTTTTGCCCTGTATGCAAGAAAAATTTTGAGAAGGAAGTGATGATGAGCGGAAACGGAAGGATGATAGCAGGTCCTCTTTCCGAAGACCTTCACAGGACGTTCGAGCCTTCGCTACGCTTCGGACGCATCTATCCTCTTATTTATGACATCGGAGCTTGTCCAAACTGCTACACGGCACTTTTGTGGTCAGATTTCAAGGATTTGAAGAAAAAGGAAGACCAGGACAATCTGTTTTTCAAGCGGGAGGATAGAAAAAACAAGGTGAACGCTGTGTTTCCGCATTTTGCGCTGAACCGTGAGCGTTCACTTTACGACGGCTGCGCCATGTATTATCTTGCGCTTCTTTCTTACGACAGCGTTGGACACGACATTCTTCCCACGATGAAATCGGCTTTTCTTTCGCTACGCCTTGCCTGGCTTACAAGGGATCTTGATTCCGCCGTTCCCGGACACAATTTTTCTTATCTTTCGAATGTGTTTTACAGAAAGGCGCTGTTTTTCTACCAGCAGGCTATCTTGAACGAGACGGAAAGGGTTGAAAAATGTTCGACTCTTTCTAATTTCGGCCCGGACATGGACAAAAACTATGGCTGGGACGGGGTGATATATCTTGCAGGGCTTTTGGAATACACGTACGGTCAAAAGGATGATATCCAGCTCCGTTTGAGAAAACTTAGCGAGTCAAAAACTGCGATAGCAAGAATCTTCGGTTTGGGAAAATCTTCCAAGGATAAACCCGGACCTCTTCTTGAGAAGGCAAGGGATCTTTACGATCGGCTTTCAAAGGAAGTAAGCGACGACGACATCTGATCTTACGGGGATTTCATGAAGAACATTCTTCTGACCGTTTCCTACGACGGAACAGACTTTTCAGGCTGGCAGAGGCAGGAAAGAGCCGAAGATAAGATTCGGGAACGGACGGTGCAGGGCGAGATTGAAGCGGCTCTTTCAAGGCTTTTGAAATCCGACATAATACTTTACGGTTCAGGAAGGACGGATAGCGGAGTCCACGCATTGGCTCAGAAAGCCAATTTTTTTTCTCCTGTCGATTCTTTTCCTGAAAAAAACTATGTCCGCGCCCTGAACGCAATTCTTCCCGGCGACATAAGGATTCTTGATTCGGTAGAGGTCAAAAACGATTTCAGCGCAAGAAAGAACGCTACAAGCAGAATCTACAGGTATTTTATTTTTACTGGAAACGCGCCGTCCGCCGCGCTAAGCCGGTTTTCGTGGCATTATCCATATATCGCCTCGCTTTCGAACCTGAACGAGATGGCTAAATGTCTTAAAGGCGAGATGGATTTTGCCTCTTTTTCTGCAAGCGGGGACGAAAGCGTTTCCACAAAACGCTACATCGACGACGCCCGCTTTTTTTTTCAGGAAGGATTTCCAGGCGGAGAGGAACTTTTGGTTTTCCAGATAGAAGGAAACGCTTTTTTGTGGAAGATGGTGCGCACTATAACGGGAACGCTTTTGTCTCTTGACAGGAACGGAAAAGATTTTAGAGACTTCATGGAAATAATAGAGAAAAAGGACAGAAAGGCGGCAGGAATCACTGCTCCTCCTACGGGGCTTTTCCTTTACGACATAAAATTCGACGGAACAAGGCGGCACGCTTAGTTTTAAAAAAGATGTTTTTCTTTTCTACATTATGCTTACAGGATCTACGTCGCATTCTATGTACACAGACTGAGTATGCGTGTAGTTATAAAGCAGATTTTCCGCATTCTTTTGAAGGACGGCTATGTTGTCGCTCCTAAGCAAAAGTTGGTATCTGTAGTTGTTGTTTGTCATGAATATGGGACATTCGGCAGGTCCTATCACTTCTCCTTTTGTTCCTATGGAAGACGAAAGTATTTTTTTTGCCTCGATTGCGCTTTCCTCGGCTTTTTTTCTGTTCAAGGAGCGGAATACAAGCCGGACTAGCCTTGAATACGGGGGAAAACCAAGCATTTTTCTTTGATTCAGTTCGTATCTGTAAAATTCTTCAATCTTTCCGCTGCAAGAAAACATTATAGGCTCTCTTAGCGGATTATACGTCTGCACAAGGACTTTTCCGTCCGGGAAAAAACGTCCCGCACGCCCCGACACCTGCGTGATAAGGGAAAATGTCCTTTCCGCAGCCCTGAAATCCGGAATATGGAGGGCGGTGTCGGCTAGTATTACTCCAACAAGCTGAAGGTTTGGAAAATTAAGCCCTTTTGCGACCATCTGTGTTCCAAGAAGAATGTCGTATTCTCCCGAACGGAATGCATCGAGTTTTTCCTGAAGTTCACCTTTCTTGGATATTGAGTCCGTATCAATCCGCAATATTCTTGCCTCAGGAAATTTGGCTTTTGTCTCCGCCTCTATGTATTCTGTTCCGAAACCTGAATATCCAATGTCAAGGGAACTGCATTTTGGGCATTGGCTTTGCGGAAAAGTGGACCAGCCGCAATAATGGCATCTAAGTCTGTTTTCGGCTTTGTGATATGTCATGGAGACCGAACAGTTTTTGCACTTATGCTCAAAGCCGCAAGTGTTGCATCTGAAAAAATGGGTGAATCCACGGCGGTTCAAAAAAAGTATCGCCTGTTTTTTGTTTCCGATTGTCTTTCTTATCTCGTCTTCCAGTTCTTTTGAGATTGGGGAAATGTTCTTTGATTTTGAAAGGTCGACGATTTTTATTTTCGGCATATTTCCGCCCGCAAGTCTTTTTGTAAGGAGATGGCGGATAAGTTTTTTCTCTTCCATAAGTTTCCACGCCTCTGCGGATGGGGTCGCGCTTCCCATCACCAAAGGAATTCCAAGCCTTGAGGAGCGGAACATGGCTACCTGCCTTGCGTGGTATCTTGGGGTTTCGCCTGATTTGTACGAGCCGTCGTGTTCCTCGTCGATTATTATAAGCCCAAGGTCAGGAACGGGAGCGAAAACCGCGCTTCTTGCACCGACCACAATCCTTGCCTCTTTTTTCATTATCTTGTGCCATTCGTTCATTTTCTGGCTTGAAGTAAGCTGGGAGTGAATTACAGCCGCGGTCGGTCCGAATCTTTTTACGACCGCTTCCACGACTTGGGGAGTAAGCCCGATTTCAGGGACAAGATAGATTACCCCTTTCCCTTTTGAAAGAAGATGTTCGGCTGCCTGAAGAAAAACCTCGGTTTTTCCGCTGCCTGTCATTCCGTAGATATAATGGTAGTCGGCTTTTCCCTTAATGGAAGAATCGATTATGGATTTTGCCGCTTCTTTTTGCTCCTCGGAAAGCTCTTTTGAAGGATTTTCAGAAAATTCGTCGCTGAACGGAAAGCCTATGTTTCCTCTCAAACCTTTTCCGGTCGTCGGAATTATAGAAAAAATCGCTTCCCCTATTGTGCATAGATAATAGCGGCTGACCCATTTTGCGATTTCGAATATTTCTTTTGTGAAAAGCGGCTCTTTGTCGAGTACTTTTTTTATCGGAATAATTTTTTCGGCTTTGACCGGGCAGTTCTCGCTGATTTTTTCGCCTTTCGAAACTACAAAGCCCGTGAGGTTCTGGTTTCCGAATCGGACGCTGACTCTTTTTCCTACTTCCGGAAGTTGTTCCGCACCATCGCCTTCTTTTGGATCATACGAATAGGTGAAGACCGTGTTCAAAGGAATTTTCAATGCGACTTCTATGTATATCATTTTTGAAACTTGTTCTTATATTCCGGAAAGTTTTTTTCAAGTTCCGCCCTAAGAAATTTTAAGTCCTCCCATGCAGGCTTTTTGTATTCGGGATTACGAAGGAGTGCGCTGGGATGGTAGGTTACGACCATCGGAATGTTTTGGTATTCAAGAAGTCGGTGTCTGTACGGCGAAAGCGAAAAATTTCCGTCTATTCCGAAAAGATTCCGTAAGGCGACTTTTCCAAGCGACAATATGTACCTGGGTTTTAAAAGATGAATCTGCGTGTCAAGGAAGGCTCTGCAGGCATCCCGCTCTTCCTTCAAAGGGTCTCTATTGTGGGGCGGACGGCATTTTACCACGTTCGCTATGTAACAGTTTGCGTTCCTGTCAAGGCATATCGCATTCAGCATTTTGTCAAGGAGTTTTCCGGCAGGTCCTACAAACGGAAGACCTTGTTTGTCCTCCTCTTCGCCGGGACCTTCGCCTATTACAAGAACGTACGGATTTTCAACGCCCATTCCAAAGACTGTGTTGTGCCTTGTTTTGCTAAGGGCGCAGTTTTGACAGACTTTTACTTTTTCTGAAAGTTTTTCAAGGTTCATGGGACTTTTTAAAGTCTGCTCGCCTGTGAAAGTTTTCTGCCCCTCATTCTCTAAAGGATTTTCTATATTTTTTTCAATATTGGAAGGCGAGTTTTTTCTAGCGATTTCATTTTCGTTTTTTATCGGGAGTGCATAGCCGGATTTTTCATCGTTTTTTATCGGAGCTTGTTTTTGCTTGTCATCGGAAAATACGGCTTTTTCCCTGAAATCCGGGGAGGAAAATCCGTATATTGAGCTTGATGCTGTTTTTAGAAGGTTGTATAAAAACTCTTTTTCCTTGCAAGTCATGCTTTTAAGATACCATATATCTTGTAATTCGTTCAACAAACATTTATTATTTAAAAAAGTGCTTTGAGGTCGCAATGAGAATAAAAAAAGGTCTTTTTGTTTTTTTTATGTCCGTGCTGGTGTTGCGTTCGTTTGCCCAGGTTTCTGTAGATCCTGAGGAGGAGTTTTATGCGGATGCGGTGGGCTGGTATCTAAAGGGCTACATTGATTCTCTTCCGGTGTTGAAGCCTTATCCGCTGAACATAGTGAGAACTATGCTTTCTGCGGTGGCGGAGGTCGAAGACTCTTCAGAAGCGGAAAAGGCGCGCGGATATGCGGAAAAATATTTCGGGAAGGCGTGGAAAGTTTTTCTTGGCGCAAAATCGGACATAAAACTGAAGCAGATTGAATGGGGTTCGAACGGAAAGAAACCCACCTACCAGAACGGCGGAATATTTTCAGGAATCGTGAATTTTTCCTCCGACGTTGAACTTGGAAAAAAAATCGGCTTTGGTTACAGCACGAATTTTCTTATAGAAAACAGCGGTCTTGAGTTTTCCGATGTTCTTCCAAGGTATCTTACGAACAGTTCCCAGAACAAAATCAAGGATTTTTATTTTCCGACTGACAAAATCGAATTTATGGCGGATATGAACGGAAACATGACATTCGGGGACGAGCGCATGTTCGGTGTGATTGGATTCAACAAATTGGGTTACGGTCTTTATCAGAACGACAGCAATGTCCTTAATCCTACCGCCTACCAGTCGCTGAACACTTCGTTCAATTATATCGGAAAGACTGTAAACTACACCCATGCGCTCATGGCGTTGGGCGCAAGAAATTTGAAGGACAAAAATGTCTATTCACTTGGAAAATTCATGGCTTTTCATGCGCTAAGGTTTTCGTTTTTGAAAAATGCGCTTTCTTTTTCGATTTTTGAGTCCGCAGTCTTCGGAAACGGCTTTGTACCTTTCTATCTTATGCCGACTCCGTTCGTTGTGGTCGCAAACGTGTCAGGCTTCAATGACAATGTGTTTTTCGGCACTGGCGTTGAATGGAAACTTCTTCCGTGCGTGGCTTTTACGGCGGATGTGTACATCGACGACACAAAACTCGGAAAACTCATAAAACTGAAACCGGACGAGTCCGCCACAAGATGCGCTTTCAAGACCGGTCTTATATACACTCCGCTCAATTCTCCATGCTCAATGATTTCTTTGGATTATTCGCTTGTTACCCCATACACCTACACATTCTTCACGTCCCAGGATTCATCGTACAATCTGCACGACTATACGAATTATGGTATAAACCTAGGCTCAAACCTTCCGCCCAATTCGGACAGGGTTGCGCTAAGGATTTCTTTCAAACCGTTGAAGGGCTTGAAAATCTTTTCCGACACGGCTTTGATTCGGCACGGAAACGCATACGAAAGCCTTTCCGACGAGGAAGTGATTTCTGTGTTCAACGGAACGGATAACATTGTCTCGGACGGAGGCATAGGAATGTCCACCAAAGGCTTGGATTCTGCGCTTTCAAGGACAGGATTTTTGAAGCAGCCGAACATCAGCTATGTTGTGCAGGCGGGGCTTTCGTCTTCTTATGAATTTTCCTTCAAGAACGATATCCGCCTTTTTTTTGACGCAGGCTACACATTCGAATACATAAGGGGAGACGGAGTTGACTCAAACATATTTTCAGGTCCGTATTCTTCGGTAAACGATGTTCAGACGGCGCGGAACGCATGGGTGGCATCTCTGCACGATTCGTACAATCATTATTTTTCGCTCAGCGCAAAAATCTTATATTAGACTTAGACGCTTTGCGCCACTTCTTTTCCAGCAAAATAGTGTTTTACGTCCCTTTTTTCGAACGCCTCTTCTATCATGCCGTCCGCTTCCATTTCGGCAAAGATTTTTTCTGCGTCTTCGATTCTTCCCCTGAGGACAGGATGTTTTGGTGAAAAAAGCACGCAGCAGTCTTCGTAGGGGAGTATCGACGTTTCGTACGAACCTATGAATTTTGCGTCCTTTACGATTTCTTCCTTATCCATTCCGACAAGAGGTCTCAAAAGCGGATATTCTGCAAAATGTTCCGTTACAGCCATATTCTCAAGCGTCTGGCTTGCGACCTGCCCAAGGCTTTCTCCGGTGATTATGCAGTCGGCGTGGACTCTGCGGCAAAGAAGATTCGCCGCCTTCATCATGCATACCCTGAGGATAAGCGTCGTCCATTCTTCAGGGGATTTTTCCCTTATCCGCATCTGAACATCGGTGAAGGGAATTGTGTTCAGGTATGTTTCAAGTCCGTATGATGAAAGATTTCTTGCAAGCTCCTCGACTTTTTCCTGGGCTTCTTTTGATGTGTACGGGTACGAATGAAAATAAAGACATTCGATCCTCATTCCGCGTCTCATCATTCTGTAGCCTGCGACCGGAGAGTCAAGTCCGCCTGAAAGAAGAAGAAGACCTTTTCCCGAAACTCCCACCGGAAGCCCTCGAGGAGATTTTTCGCTGTCCGAATAGGCGAATACCCTGTCCCTCACTTCAACAAAGAAAGTTACGTTAGGCTTATGGACATCAACTTCCATAAGCCCTGAGTCGAACACGTTTTTCGCTCCCTCTGCAGCTATTTGGTATGAATTAAGAGGAAATGTCTTATCCTGCCTTTTTGCCTCAATCTTGAATGTCTTTTTTCCTTTTAAAACCGCATCTTTTGCAAGGATTTCTATGCACGAACGGATTTCTTCTATGCTTTTTCCGCATGTCATCGTCTTTGCCCAGCCGGTTATCCCAACAAGATGAGTAAGAGCGAACTCCACTTCGGCACATTCTTTTTCATCGCAGTCTATGAAGAGCCTTCCTGCCCTGATTTTTATTTTCGCCGAAGTTTCTTTAAGATATTTTTTTGTGTTGTTCAACAGCTGATTTTCAAAAGATTTTATGTTCGAGCCTTTTAACGTAAGCTCTCCGATTTTTCCTAAATAAGTAGCCATAAAAAAACTATATCAGATTTATCGGCTTGTGTCTTTTTCTGTGCGATTTTCAGCTTTCAGTTTTTAGGTTCTCGTAATTTTTCTATTATTTTGTTTCCTTTTTCAAGTCTTTCTATCAAGTCCCAATGAAAATCCAGGTCTTGGTAAGAAAACAGGGGCGGAGGGGATAGTTTTCGCCTTGAGTTTGCTTCTTTTACGATTTCAAGAAGTTTTTCTTTTGAATCTTCAGCCGCCCGTGTAAAATCGGCTTCGTCCAAAAAAAGAAGATGATTTTCGCTGTCCGTGTTCATAACGAACGGAGGGGCGTAAAATTTTTCTACGTTCCGGATTTTTTTCGATCTTCCCGATGTGCAGGAAAATGTTTTTCCTCCGGAAAAAATGTGCCTTTTTATAGTAAAAGTTTTTTCTCCGTCGGAAAAAGAAGCTTCCAATTTTTCGTCAAAATTCATGTTCGTTTCCCAGTACCTTAGCCTGTAGCACGAATCTTCAAGTATTATATAAGAATATATGTTGCCGTTCGTTTTTGTTTCACTCATTCGAATCCCAAAAGAGGAATTTATTCCCTGCCAAAGCTCTCGGATTTCAGTGCTGCCATTTACCGCGCTTTCTTTCCCGTCGATATGAATCAAAAAATTAAGATAAAGTTTGTCGTTCGACAACGCCACAGGAATTTTTTGGAAAGTTTTCCCGTTGCTTTTTAAAACCATCTCGTATGTGCCGAAGCCCTTTCCTTCAGGGATTTCTGCAAAATCCGCGCTGACAATTGTCGGTTCTTTTGAACTTGCGGCGTTTCGTTCCCTTGTGCTTTCTTTTTCGAATCCCGGACTTTCGCTGGCTCTGTCAAAATACCATCCGTCATAAAGTTTTAGGACTATCGAAAAATCTCCGTTTTCTCCGATGAAAATATATCTGTTTTTTCCCTGCCATATTCCCGAAAATCCTTCAGGAACGGCTCCCCAAACCAGGAAAGAAAATGAAAAGAAAATCGCAAAAAAATGAATCTTCCGCATGGTTTTATTATCGAACTTTTTAAAGTTTTTTCTGAATAGATATTGACAGTTTCAATAGGTTAGCATAGACTAACCGCATAGTTAGTCTGTGCTAACGGATGAATTTTATGCATAAAAAATGCTGTTTGTTCTGCTTTTGGCTGAACAAAATGTATGTTTTTTTCCTGCGCAAAAACCTTGACTAGACTATGCGTAAAATGTATATATACAGAAACTGCGATGTTCGGCATCGGGAACTTTTTTAAGTTTCGAATTGTCTTATTGCAGAGAACTATAAAAAATGCGTTTACCGCATGATTTTCACGAGGAGGTTTCGATGAAAAAAACAGTAGTCTATTCGACAACAACAGGAAACACTGAGGCAATGGCTAACGCTATTGTAGATGGCGCAAAGGCAAACGGAGACGATGTATCTATTTTCACTGCGGATTCATCGGATAAGGATGCGGTTCTTGCCGCAGATATGATTTATTTGGGAAGTCCTGCAATGGGCGACGAGGTTCTTGAAGACACAATGGAAGATTTCTATGCAGGAATAGAATCTTCTCTTTCAGGAAAGAAAGTTGCGATATTCGGTTCATATGACTGGGGTGACGGTCAGTGGCTTCGTGACTGGGCTGAAAGGCTCAAGAATGCCGGCGCTCAGGTTGTAAACGGTGACGGTCTTATGGTAAATCTTACTCCTGAGGCTGACGGAATCGCTGAATGCGAGGCGCTCGGAAAACTATAATTTAGGCATCAATTTTGTTAGGCAGGAGAATGCAGTTTAAATCCTGCCGTCAAATCCATATCAACAAAAAAGTTCCCGCTTTTATCACGGAATTCTATAAGTACAAGCTCCTAGGTACAGAATTCCGTGTTTTTTTTGTCTTCATAGATTTATACTTTTTTTGAGAATCCCCAGCCAATGCATAGAACAATCAGAAATTTTACGTTATACTTTCGCAGTTTCAAACGAAATATTTTCAAAAGGAATTTATGCATGAGTTATAAGCCTGTAGATTCTAAAGCGGACTTCCCAAGGCAGGAAGAAGAGATTTTGAAATTCTGGAAAGAGAACGATACTTTCAAAAAGTCGGTTTCGAAGCGGGAGGGTGCGAAAGAATATGTTTTTTACGACGGTCCTCCGTTTGCAACTGGGCTTCCGCATTTCGGACATTTTATTCCGTCTACAATAAAGGACATAATTCCCAGATACAAGACGATGAAGGGTATGAAAGTCGAACGCCGGTTCGGCTGGGACTGCCACGGTCTTCCTGTCGAAAATCTTATAGAAAAGGAACTGGGCATAAACTCAAGGCACGAGATTGAAGAATTCGGAATAGATAATTTTAATGACAAATGCAAGGCTTCGGTTCTGAAATATACTGCAGAATGGCGGGAGACTATAACCCGCATGGGGCGTTGGGTCGACTTTGACAACGACTATAAAACTATGAGCCCCGACTACATGGAATCCATTTGGTGGGTGGCAAAAGAGCTTTGGAACAAAAATCTTATATACGAAGGAAAATACATTCTTCCGTATTGCCCAAGATGCGCAACAGTGCTTTCAACCCATGAACTTGCCCAAGGCTACAAGGAAAAGCAAGATCCTGCGGTTACAATAAAGTTCAGGGTGAAAAAAGCACCGCAAGGTATGGATGATTCTTCGTTGGCGGACGGAAACACGTATTTTCTTGCATGGACAACAACCCCGTGGACTTTGCCTTCAAATCTTGGTCTTTGTATGGGGCCTGACATTGATTATGTTAAGATTCTTGACAAAGAAAGCGGCGAAAAATATATCATTGCGGAGTCCAGAATCGGCGCCTACTACCGAAGCGAGGATGAATACGAAATAATCTATAAACGGAAGGGAAAGGATTTTGAAGGCGCACGATATGAGCCGATTTTCGGATATTTTTCATATCTTGAGGATGCTTCAAAATGTTCCGAGGCGACAGGAAAACCTTGTTCCGATGGGGCATTCAGGGTCTTCCTTGCAGATTTTGTTTCCACGGAAGACGGAACGGGCATTGTTCACACTGCGCCTGCGTTCGGCGAGGATGACAACAAGCTTTTTATCGGAACGGGAATCCCCGACGTTGAACCCATAGACGCGGAATGCAAGTTCACTAAAGAAGTTTTTGATTACGAAGGACGTTTTGTAAAAGACTGCGACAAGGACATAATGGATCGCCTTAAAAAAGAAGGAAAACTTGTAAAGCGCGATACCGTTCTTCACCAATATCCGCATTGCTGGCGATGTGCGTCTCCGCTTATTTACAGGGGCATAGGTTCCTGGTTCGTAAAAGTCCAGGATTACCACGATAAACTTCTGAATGCTAACGGAAAGATAAAATGGCAGCCGGCTCACATAAAAGACGGCCGTTTTGGAAAATGGCTTTCCGGAGCCAGGGACTGGGCTGTAAGCCGCAACCGCTATTGGGGAAATCCGATTCCGATTTGGAGATGCGAAAATCCCGACTGCCGGAATGCAATTTGCGTCGGAAGCAGAAAAGAACTTCAGGAACTTTCAGGAATTTATCCTGACGACCTTCATAAACATTTTGTAGATAAAATAGAGTTTCCGTGCAAAAAATGCGGAAACACTATGAGGCGAATTGCCGAAGTTTTTGACTGCTGGTTTGAATCGGGGAGCATGCCGTACGCTCAGCACCACTATCCGTTTGAAAACAAGGAATATTTTGAAAGTCATTTTCCTGCGGATTTCATTTCAGAAGGCTTGGATCAGACAAGAGGCTGGTTTTACACGCTTACAGTTCTGTCTTCCCATCTTTTTGATGAACCTGCTTTTCAAAACTGCATAGTGAACGGACTTGTGCTTGCATCCGACGGGCGGAAGATGTCCAAGTCTCAAAGAAACTACACCGACCCGGTTGAATCTATAAATAAATTCGGCGCGGATGCCTTGAGGCTTTTTTTGATTCATTCCGCGGTTGTAAAAGCTGACGACCTTCGTTACAGCGACGAGGGAGTGCGGGATGTAATAAAAAACATAATCCTTCCGCTTTGGAATTCGTACAGTTTCTTTGTTACGTACGCAAACATAGATAATGCCGAACCGTCCGGTCATCTTTTTGACGAAAAACTTCCTTCAAATCCGCTGGATGCATGGCTGATTTCAATTACGCAGAAACTTGTTGATGATGTTACCAAAGCGCTTGACGGATACGATTTGAGCGGAGCTGTAGATCCGATTGTGAAGTTCATAGACGAGATGAATAACTGGTACATAAGAAGATCCAGAAGGCGTTTTTGGAAGAGCGAGAATGATTCCGATAAAAAAGAGGCGTACGAAGCTTTGTATATTGCGTTGAAAACGTTCAGCCAGGTGGCGTCCCCTTTCATTCCGTTCATAACCGAAACCATTTGGCAGAATCTTAGAACTGAAGGCGACGAGGAATCCGTGCATCTTTCAGATTATCCTTTGAGTAACGAAAAATGGCGCAACGAGGAACTTGAGTTTAAAATGGCGACTGTTCAGAAGGCGGTTTCAATGGGACGCTCTTTGCGGAATACGTTCAATTTGAAAAACCGTCAGCCGCTTTCGTCCGTGGCATTGGTGACTAAAAACGAAAGTGAAAAACGCGTGCTTGCCGAGATGGAAGATTCTATCCGCGAGGAGCTGAACGTAAAAAAAGTCGAATTCCACGACCGCGAAGACGAGCTTGTTGAATACAGGTGCAAAGCCAATTTCAAAGTTCTCGGAAAAGAACTTGGAGCCAGAATGAAGAATGCCGCGGCAAGCATTCAGGCTTTGAGTTCCGAGCAGATTCAGTCGATTCTTGAGGGCACAAAACTTTCAATCGATGTTGACGGAATTTCTGTGGAACTTGATTCTGAAAAAATTCTTGTGGACAGGCTTGAAAAAGACGAACTTAAGGTTTTGAACGACGGACCTCTTACGGTAGGACTTGATTCAAAAATAACGGACGACCTTCGAAAAGAAGGATATGTCCGGGATTTGATTCGGGGAATCCAAAACCTGCGAAAAGAAAGTTTGCTTGACGTAACGGACAGGATAAAACTTTCCGTGTCCGGGGATGATGAGCTTTCAGAGGCATTCGGAAAATTCAGCGATTTTATTGCAAGCGAAACTCTTTCCGTTTCGATGGAATTTAAGCCTTCTTTGCAGGGCGGAACGGAAATCGAAGCCGACGACAAAAAATGGAGCATTGTCATTGAAAAAGCATAAAAATTTAAATAAGGTGATTATATTTTTAATCACCTTATTTTTTGCGTTTTTTACAAACTTTATATGTTCGTGTAAGTCAAGTCCGCCTCTTGTTGATTCTGTAAATCCGCTTGAACTGCTTGACGGAGAAAGCCACTTTTTCATGACTATTCCTTATTCCGTAGATCCGTCTTTAATTTCAACTTTGATAGAAAAAAATGTGGATGGAATTACAAGTGAGGAAGCCCGCACGGTTGCAAGGCGTGTGAGTGTTCTGCACGTAGGGCTTATAAGGTCAAGAAAATCGATAGATTTTCAGATTGCAGGAAAAGTTGATTTTCCTTCAATTGCCGTAAAAAAAGTTTTTTCAAAGAAGAACGGTTTTACTGAAAAAAAGATTGATTTTCGAGATGGGGCAGGGTTTCCTTTTTTGTATTCGCTTTTTAAAAAGGACGGACTTGAAATGGCGTTTCCGTCCGAGCGGATTGCGCTTTTTGGGCGGGGCGTTCCAAAGATGGTGGAAACTTACCATGCAAAACTGAACGGAATTCCGCAGGAAGTTTCATCTTCTCTTCCCGATGAGATTTTTTCTTTTCTTAATTCGGCAGAAGAGGAATCTTGCATGAAATTCTATGCTTCAAAGCCGCAGAATTTTCTTTCTATGCTCACGGGCGCAAATCTTTCTTTTAAGCTTTCGTATGTGCGCGGAACGATGATGCAAGATCCTTTTACAAGGGAACAATATTTAATGAACCTGGAATTTGAGTTTAAAGATCCCAGGTTCATTCCTGTGGCTAAGGGGGTGCTTTCCGTGGCGTTCGGACTTACGGATTCGGAAGTTTTCCTTCAGAGTCCGACAAATCTAAGAATATCAAACATAAAAATAGGAAAAGAGCCTCTGTATAGGCTTCTAATCATAAAATAGGTCAAGATGAGGTTTGCGTCGCAGACCTTAAAACGTAAACTGCGGATTGCAGAAGACTAAAAGTATACGGGAGTATGTGATGACAGATGATAAGGTAATGCTTAAAGCAGAAGATTTGGACGGATACCTTACGGAAAACGATATGAGGGAACTTAATCGCCTCGATGAGATGTTCAATGAGACGATGAAATATTTCTCTCCGATGAACAAAGAAAAAATAATAGAAGGATACGACAAGATGGGACATGAAATGCAGAAAATATGTTCATCCCATCCGAACATAAAGGTATACTCGTTTGAGACCGAAGAAGGCGCTCATGCCGAGGCAAGCCGTGTTATTTCCAAACTCAGGAACATAGAAACCGGTCATCAGGAATTCATGTACTACAGCCAGCGGGCAAACGAAATGCTTTTCAGAATGGCATACACGGATAAGCCCTGCGGAAAAAAAGGACATATAATCGTGAAGACGCCCGTGGATTTTCCCGCACAGAACTATGCTGTCCACAAAATCCCGAACATTGACGACCACATAGAAAACACTGTAATGTGCGTGATGCTCAGAGGCGCGCTTCTTCCAAGCATGATCATATCAAAAGAGATTGAGGAATATTCGTCGCACGGATACATAACTCCGTTCGCCCTTTTTAAAATCAGCAGAAACGATTCGAAAATCGAATCTAACATGGAATACATCCTCGACCTCAAAAAATCGTTTTTCGACCTTGGACAACTGGACGGAAAAGATTTGATTTTCGCAGATCCGATGAACGCCACAGGAGGTTCTCTTGTAACCGTTGTAAAATACCTCCAGTCGCAGGGAGTCCGCCCAAAATCCATCGCATTTTTCAATACCATATCAACGCTTAAAGGCTCTATACGTGTAACAAGGGCTTTGGATAACTGTACCTGCTATACCCTGTGGCTTGATCCTGTGATGAACGAAAAGGCATACATAATGCCGGGGCTTGGAGATGCCGGCGACAGGCTGAACGGAGCGGACAAAAAAGACCATCCACGGAACATTATGCAGCTCATAGCGGATTACGGGCATAACATCTCATGCCTTTACCGTTCGCAGTTGTTCGAGATTGAAAAGACAGTATTGGGCTAGACGGAATTTTTGTAAAATGAAAAAGGTCTGCTTCATTGTACCTTTCATAATGTTGTCCGCCTCATTTTTGTTTTTCTCCTGCGCCACGTCCTTTCATCTTCCCGTTCCCGGAGAATCAAGGGTAATCCGCTCTTCAATCTATTCGGAATACATGACAATAGCGGACGCTTACAGCGAGCTTAAAAAATATGACAAGGCATCCCAATATTACGAGCTTGCAAAAAAAAACAAGAGCCTTTACTGGACAGCGACTTACAGCCAGGCCCGATGCAATGTTCTGAACGGAAAATACGATGAGGCTCTTTTAGCATACGAAGAACTTCTTGCACGGGACGGCGAAAACCTGAGCCTTATGATGTCCATGGCTTATCTTTACGCTGTCACGGGAGACGTAGAAAAGGCGGAAAAAACATATTCCGAACTCTGGGAAAAAAATCCCGACAATCCAGATGTGCTTGTAAACTATATAAGCGTTCTTTTTGCATCGAAAAATATCGCCGAGGCTGAATCCAAGGTGGCGGAACTCAAGGAAAAATTTCCCGGAAGCAAGAGCGTTTCCGATTTTGAGACAAAACTCAAGGAACTTGAGAAAAAATCCGAGCAAAAAGAAAACGGTTCTGTTTCAGGCGAAAAACCTGCACCTGAAAAAAACGGTGGAAAAATCTAGGTCAGTCGTTTTTTCTGTTCTTTATGAATTCCATGTACTTTCCGATGTCCACATGAAATGCGGTTACACGGCTTTTTCCGTCTTCCATGGATCTTCTAAGAGCTTCCTCCGCTTCCGTAAGAAGCCTTTCGTTTGAAAGAATCCTTCCGGAACGGCTTGAGATTCCAGAAAAACAGGGCGTGTTTTCGCCTTCGAATAATTCGTTTATGTTCTGAAGGAGTTTTTCCGCATAGATTTCGGCGTCTTTCACGGACATGTCTTTTCTTATAAGCGCAAAACCGTCTTCCTTGTAGTCAAAAATAAGGTTTCTGAACGGATTTTCGCCAAGGACAAAATCCGCGATTTTTCTGATGTTTTCCTCGGCGGAAATATTTAAAATCCTTACAAGGATAAGGGAAAGTTCCTGCTCTCCGGAGGCGGAGCGTACAAGTTCGTTTTCAAGGCGACCTTTTAGCTGGCTTTCATTCAAAAATCCCGTCCTTACGGAAAAAATATCTTTTGCTTCGTTTTGTTCTTCTTTTTCTTCAGAATCCTCTTCCTGTATTGGCGTTGAAGGAATTTCGTATTCTTTTTCCGTGTCCGAAACGCTGGAATTTTCATAAATCATTTTATTTTCGTTTGAAATTCCGTCTTTCTCGCTGATTTTTTCTTCGCCTTCAGAAAAAGCGTCTTCTTCAACTGAATTTTCATTCGGTTCTAAAGAAACTTCCTCGTTTTCATTTAAAGAGTCGTTGGCTTCGCTTTCGGAAGTCGTAAGATTTTCCGCGTCTTTTTTTGCGGTCAGCGTAAAATAAAAAATAAGTACCAGCGAAAAAATCGTTCCGATCAATATGACGATGAAAGAAAACCTTGCGTAGCGGAAAATCACTGAAGGCCGCAGTTTGTATATGGCAAGGACCGAAGTGTATGTTCCATCGTTCGATTTTATGGTCTTTCTGTAGACTTTCACAAGCGGCGTTGAATAAGAATCCTTTGCTCCTTCGTTCGGATACGAAAAAACGGGCTTTCCGTCTTTTTCGATGTAGATTGCTTCGTAGCCGTCAAGATCCTTGAAAACGTGCGAAAAATCCAGTCTGTCTCCGTTACGTTCAATCGAATCCGTTACAAATCCGTATGCTCTTTCGGCTCTTGCGTCTCCGTGAAAATATTCGTTTGCCATGTTGTAGAAGAAAAATCCGATGCAGAAGGCAAAGATTGCGGAAATAATTATAGTGTAAACAGTTATGCTTTTTCTTTTCATTTCCTAAGTATATCGTGTAACATCTTCAAAGGCAAGTTTCATGGCTTTGTCGAACGGAATGTTCATGGAAAATTCGATGTGCGATATGTATGGAAGAACGGCTTTTACCAAAGGAAAATCAAGCAGTTCCTCCGTTCCTATGCCTTTTTTTTCAAGGATTTCAATGTCTTTTTTTATGAACGAAGAAAAACTGTTGTAGTCGAACGCAGCTTTTTCAGATTCCGGATTTCCTTTTCCATGTATGTGATATACAAAATCTTCAAAGGAAGAATCAAGGGCGGATTTTTTCATATATGAGATAAAGGATGACTTGTATGAATCAAGGAGTTCCGTGGTAGCCGTGTTTTTGGAAAGTTTTATAAGAGCTGACCTGAACAGGAGTTTTACGAAATTTTCTTCGTATGTTTTTGTTCGGTTTGAAGGAAACAGAAAGTTTTTTTCAAGGTATGTCCCTTTTGCGTAAGATTTTCCGTTCGAGTACGAAAAATCCGCTCCGAAAATCAAAATATCTTTGAAACCCGATTTTATCGCGAAATCCAATGCGCAAATCGTAACAGTTCCGGCTCCGCTTTCGATGCCGATGAAGCATTTTTTTTCTTGGGTGTTTTCGGCGTATGATGAAAGCGGATGCCCTGATTTTGCGAAAATCACATTGTTTCCGCTGTGCAATGCACTTCTTACTGAAGACGGATTTGCCTGAAGGTCAAATACAAAAAGGGTGTTTTTTTGGAATCCTGAAAGAAAATGCGTGTGTGATACAAACTGTCCGTCAAGTGAGAATACAGCGTCGCAGAAAACGCCGTTTTTTTTGAGCGAAGGGTAGGCGGTGTCCGTGGAGATTATGTATAGATTTTTTTTGTTCCGCCTTAGAAAATCAATTTTTGTTTCAAGCGAAGGTCCTGCGGCTATTACTGCCGCCGTTTTTGTGTTGTCGATGTCAAAAAAAACTTCCGATTTTGCAGCTTTTAGGTTCTTTAAAATATTGTGCTGCCATATTTTTCCGAACCTGCACTGGGTTGAAAAATCTATCGAAATTTCTTTAAGAGCGGATTTTATCGTGTCTCTGAGTTTTGCGCTTTTCTCTTTGTTTTCATCAAGCCAAGGTCTGTATTCGATGAGCGAAAATTTTCTATGCAGCGCAGGAATATAGTTTTGAAGAAGGCACTCTCTTGCTTTTTCGATGTTGCAGATTAAAACCATCTTGTCGCTAAAAAGCGCTTTGCAAAAATCAACGTTTTCTTTAAGAAATTTTATGTCTTCCTCGGAATTTTCTACAACCATGATTTTTGCATTTGGATATTTTTTTCTTATCGCAGCGACGTGGTAGCCTCCGCATAGCCCCGGAATAACAAAGAATGACGCTTCGTCTATAGATGAAGCGAACGATTCAGCCTCTTTTTCAGGGTCGTATTTTGAGGCGGACGGTTTTCCGCTTTTGAAAACCGGAATTATTTTTCCGCTTTTGCTTTTAATCGTTCCGCCGTATGTCATGTTCCGCTACCTATAATCCGGACTACGCTTGAAAAAAAAGCGTCTTTTTTTTCATCGATATTTTTTTTCATCTTTTTTATTGCATCCTCGTCCTTCAGTTTTTCCATGAAAATATGCTCCGCCTTGAATATGCTTTTTTCGAATTCGGCGGATTTTTCTGCGTTCGAGATGAAATCTCTTATGATTTTTTTCGTAACGGATTTTTTTCCATCGTCTATCATTGGATTTTCGATGATTTTTATGCGCCCTGTTTTTGTGCGTAGGCTTTCTAGGTAACGTTCAAAATACGAAAAATCCACGTCCTTTATTTTCCCAAGACTGTGCCTGTATTTGTAGTTGTCGGATAGCCTGAAAAATCTTTCGCAGAAAATTTTTGATACAGAACTGAACCAGTTTCTGTAGATTTCAAGGCTGTTCGAGCCGAACCTTTCTGCGGAAAGGCGAGATTCGCGGTTGTGTATGCGGTTTTCGTTTTTGGCTGAGTTTCCTTCGTTTCTGTTAGGCATTGCGTGCTGATTTCCGGGCGCGCTTTCCAAATCAAGTCCGCACGCAAAAATTTTTCCGCTTGTAAGCGAAAGTGAAAGAAAAGCCATCGTGCCGCTTACCGTTCCGTTTCGTTTTGCGGAGATGAACGGAATATTCAGTTTTTCAAAAATCTTTTTTGTCAAAAAAGAAGCGTAGCCGTCGTCGTACAAAAGAGGTAGAATTTTTGAAGTTTCCGTAAGTTTTTTGGGAAATGCGGCTTCGTTTGTAAGTGCTACGGGAAAATTGTAGCGTCTGTCATATTCAAGATGATTTTTTGCCCAGAATCCCCCGTCGGTCGAGAGCGCAAGGTCAGGAACGATTCCGTTTTTTAAAAGAACCGATATGGCCGAAGACGCCGCTATAAGGAAAAAGCGTTCCCTGTTTTTTGAAAGAAACGGAAGCGCGCCTTCAAGACTCGGACCGCTTGCGCACATTACTATCGGTTCGTTTCCACTTTTGATTCGGCACGTTTTTTTTAGCCGGATATTGAATATAATCGAATTTTTAAACCACCTTTTTGAAAAGTAACTTTCGGTCAGAAAAGAAGTCTTTGATTTTTCGATTATTTTTTTTACTGAACAGGAAAACGCTTTCATTTCAGATGAAAATATTTTTACCGACGGCTGCCATTCCAAAAAGAGGGCGGAGCATAGTTCGCTTTCGCCTAGTGCATCATATAGTTTTTCTTCGAACTCAAGCGGATTTTCTTTTCTGAAATGAAATACGCCTGAAAAAAACTTGTCGTATGTGGAAAAGTCATCCACAAATCTGACCGCAAATATTTCGATTCCGGGAAAACGTTTTTTCAAAGGTTCTGCGCAATAAGAAATGCCCGGCTCTATAATAAAAACTTTTGACGGTTTGAAGTCTATGTTTATTGCGCTCACAAAACGTTCCGCTTCCAGTTCAGGATTATAGGAAGAGTGCATTGTGAGACCGTTTATTCTGCAAGTTTTTGAGCCGTTTTTTGCTTCGCTAAATTTTATTTCGTACATAAAAAATGGGCTGTTTTTACACAGCCCACCGATTTTAACAGATTAATTTACATCATGAAAGCCCAAGTTCGGAAAACAGTTTTTTGTACGTTACGAACTGCTCTGATTTTGCAAATTCCATTATTTTGTCTTCCGGAAGATTTTCAAGCAACTGATCCATGTAAAGAAGAACGGATTTTATATCCGACTTTATATCGTCAGGAAGTGTTCCGCTTTCTGACGCTTTTTCTTCGGAAATGGATGCCGTTTCGGAAGGTTCCCGTTCCGTGTCCGTTAAAGGCTCTTCGAAAGCTGCGGCAGGCTCTTCCGCAGGGATAGGCGCGTCAATTGTATCGACGATAGCGTTTTCGTCTTTTGCAAGATATTCAACATTTTCGTCGGTGATTGCATCTTCCACTGCCGGCGGCTCTTCCATAATATCGTCGATAAACGGATCTCTTATTTTTTCCGTTTCATCGATTTTTACAGATTCCATGAAATCTGAGGAGTTTGAATCCACCATTATGTCGTCGGCATTCTCAGAAATTTCTTCGGGAAGAATTTCGTCCACCTTGGGAATATTGATTTCTTCAGGAAGTGAATCTTCCGGCATTATCTCAAGGTTGGGTTCTTCCGTTTCAGGTTCCATTCCAAGGCTCAAGCCGGAATCCGGTTCCTCTTCTGCACCGAACGGAACTTCGCTTCCCGGCTCGGTTTCAAATACGTCCGTAACCTGCGGCTCTTCAAGAGACGGAACTTCCTCTTCCATAATGCCGCTTTCTTCCGAGAGCGGGGCAGGTGCGGAATATAAAGAATCATCGAATGCAGGCTCGTCTATTATGTCGTCGGGAATTGTTTCAGGAATATCGGACGCAGACGCTGCTTCGTCGGAAAGCTCTTCGTTTTCTTCGAAAGCTTGCGGTTTTGCAGGTTCGCTCTTGATTTCTTCCTGCATTCCAAAATCCTCTGTGGGAGACATTTCGACAAAATCGTCGGAAACGGAAACTTCCGGCTCCGAGCTCAAATCTGCCGAAACGGAAGGCTCTGAAAAACTGTCGGAAAAATCGACGGAATCCGGTTCCGGTTCAGATTTGACTTCGCCTATTTCGAAAACGGGTTCCGCACCGATAGTCTCCGAGGCGTCATAGGAACCCGAATAGGCAGCATCCTCGGAATTCGCCGGCTCAGGCTCTATTTCTTCTTTTTCTTGAGGCATATCGAATGGAGTTTCCGCCAGAGGCTCTGGAGCTTTTATGGACGTTTCTTCTTCAATGGCGCCTTCCGCGGAATCTTTTGTTTCTGCGTCGGGAGAAACATTTTCCACGACTTCTTCGGTGAAGTCAGCGGAATTCATTATGTTTGAAAGCTCGTCGCCTGAAAGGGCTATAGTTTCGTCTTCATCGCTGTTTCCGAAGAATCCTGAAGGCTCTTCCGTAGCGGGAGTTTCTATTTCCGCCTCATTTTCCTGCGTGGCGCAAGAAGGTAGGGCGTTCTCGATAGAACTCTTTTCTCGCAGTTCTGCAAAATCGTTTTTGAGATTTGAAATCTCGTCTTTCAATCCTGATAAATCCGAAATGATTCGTTCTAAAAGTTCATTGTTTATTGCTGTGTTTTCCGTAGTCGTCTCCTTTTCCTCTGCCTTTGCATCGGTCTTGATTTCTTTTATTACGGGGGCGGATGAAACCTCGTCATCTTCAGTTATAGCTAAATCATAATCTATCACAGTCTGCTTTGGGGCTGCATGGCTTTCTCCGCCCGTTCCGAATTCCGTAAGGTCTACGTCTTCCGATTCGACGGACGAACTTATTGCTTTTGCGGCGGCATCCGCGGTCGCGGCGTCGCTTTCTGCCATGCTGAAATCGTCCAAGGAGATTTCTTCCATCGCACCTGTGTCTATCGATGAAAAATCAACTTTTTTTTCGGGAACTGATTCTTCCGGTTCAGGCTCGCTTTCGTAGTCAGAATCATAGTCCGTCTCTTCAGAAATTTCTTCCGTCTGAACCTCGTCTTCCTTAGGCGTGTTAAAATTAAGGCTTATGTCAAGAGCCTCGTCGTTTGCAACATCGTCTTCTTTTTCGGAACTTGAAGAAGAGCCGAAATCGTCTCCGTCAAGAAAGTCGTCAAGCGAAATCTCCTCGCTTGAGCCTGAAGAGTCTCCTACAAAACTGTCAAGGTCTATTTCCTCTGTGTTTTCTGAAGAACCCGGCATTCCGGAAGCAGAATCGTCAAGAAAATCGTCCAATGAAATGTCGCTTGAAAGTTCTATGTTTCCGTCGTCGTTTTTGCTTTCTTCTTCGGTAAAAGGATTGTCTTTAAGCTCGTCCGACTCAATTGGCTCAGGAATGTCTGAAAAATCGGGAAGATCGAAATCTTCTTCGATTATATTTGAGGTTTTTTCTTCTGTTTCCGGGATAATCGTGTCTTCATTGGAATCCTGGGGAGGTCTTTTTACCCATACCCCATAACTGTCCAATTCGTTTGTGTTTCCTGTCGGGTTATCCATAAAAACTTCCTCTTTGGCTTTGGCGTTCCTTCTTTCAATTATCGGCAGAAATAACGTAAGCAATAGCACTTTCTTTAGAATTATAGTTGATTATATCATATATTTTCACTTTAAGAAAACAAAAAGATATGCCGATAATCAGTCCATAATGAAAGGTATCAAGTTCTTGATAGCGATTTTCATAGCTACATTCGCTTATGTGTCAATTTCGTTCTTTGCAGGAAGTAGCGGGCTATGGGCGTATAGTCAACTTGTTGAACAGAAAAAGGAAATCGCAAGAAGGACGGACTCTATCCAGGCAATCAACAATGAACTTAGGCTTGAATACAACGCTCTTTTGAAAGACGAGGACGTTATAGCCGCCTACGCTAGAAAACTCGACTATGTTTCCGACGGGGAAAAACTTGTAAAAATTTCAGGGCTAAAACCATACCAAGGAACGCTTTACGATACAGGAACCGCCACAAAGCACAAAGAGGGTACTTTCTTTTCCGAGGCTTTGTGCAAAATCCTTTCGCTTTCGATAGGACTTCTTTCGCTTTTCATAATGTTTCTTTTTGACCTTGGAAGAGGAAACTTCAATCGTCCCAAAAAACGCAGAACCATAAAGGAGATTCCGATATATGAAGTGCCTCAAATCTGACGAAGGTTCTACAAAAATTGCCGGAAACCTGCTCAAAGAAGGGAAGGTGCTTATCCTTCCAACGGACACCGTATACGGTTTTTCAGGAATCATAGGAAAGACAGAAGACCTTATAAGAAAAATAAAGGGTAGAAAAGAGGATAAGCCGTTCATCGTTCTTTTGTCCGAACCTTCAAAACTAAAAGAACTTTCAGACGACACGATTCCCGAAAATCTTCTGAAATTCTGGCCCGGACCTCTTACGGTAATAGTCCGCTCAAAAATCGACCCCTTGTCCACAGTTGCCGTTAGATGCCCCGGAGATCCGTGGCTAAGGGATGTTATCGCATTTGCGGGAAAACCTATATATTCCACGAGCGTAAACCGAAGCGGAATGCCTTTGCTTGCAATTCAAAAAGAAATCCTTGACGAGTTTGAGGACGAAGTTTCGCTTGTGGTGCTTGACGGGGATTTAAAAAATCCTGTACCTTCCACAATCGTCTCTCTTTGCGAAGGCGGCTTCAATGTGATAAGAAAGGGCGCGCTGGAACTTTAGTTTGCCTTGTGCCACACGACACGAACCGTTCCCTGTGTCGGAAAACTTTCTTCATTCTTTTGGACGAGCGTGCTTTTTGTTCCTTCCATTACGTTTTCTTCGGTGAGCCTCAGCCTGTATTCAATCGGAAGGGCGGAGACGGCGGCTTCGACCGCCATGCTTCTTGGAAGCTCAGGATAGTACGAGGCGTTTGAATGGCTTGTCTGCCTTACGGTTACGGTTTTTGAGCCGTCATTTTCGGAAAAGATTCCTATCGCCACGTTCATGGAAGCCCCGTTTTTTAATATTATGAAGCCGCGTCCGCCTTTGAGTATTATTATCTTGTCTATGGATTCCTCTCCGCTCCATGTTCCGGATATGTTTTCGGTTGATACCGAAGGAAGCGCAGATTTTTCAATTTTTTTCGAGGCGATGTCGTGCGGTTTTTCATAAGATGAAAGGTCGGTGAAGATTCCTTTTATGGACGATTTTGAGTCCATAAGGATTTTGTAATAGGAATCGTATTCTTTTTTGAAACTTGAGATTTTTTCGCTTGTGTTGTCCTTCAAAAATAGGGTGCAGTTCCATTTGCTTAGAGCATCGCCTTTGCGTTTTATTTCAACGTAGAAACTCACCGCCTTGGGCGACTTCATCGAAAAATCTATGCCGTCGGGGGAAGCGTGCGAGTCCGAGCCTAAGAGCCTCCTGTCGTTCAGCATAAGGTCCATTTCCGTAAGCTGAGTGTAGAAAAGATCTTCGGTCATCTTGAGCATATTCTTGTCTGCGTCGGGGGAGAACACTCCGTAGTAGTCGACTTCCGTTCCTTGGGAAAAACTGCCTTGAACGCACGCAAGGATTACCGTGAGGAAAAACGCCTTTCTAAATTCGGAAAACTTTCTCAAAAATTACTCCAGTTCTTTTCTGAACGCCCTTTGGATTTGGCGGTCAACATCACGTTCCTTTATGGCTTCACGTTTGTCGAAAAGTTTTTTTCCCTTGCAAAGACCGAGTGTCGTTTTTACTCTTCCGTTTTTCAGGTAAAAATCGAGAGGCACAAGAGTGTAGCCTTTTTCTTCGGTTTTTCTTTCAAGTCTTTTTATTTCCGCCCTGTGCAGAAGAAGTTTTTTCGGTCTTTCAGGATTATGGTTAAAGACGGAAGAGTACGAATACTCCGATATATGAAGGTTTTTCACATAAACTTCGCCGTTTATAATTTCGGCAAAAGCGTCCGGAAACGAAATAGCTCCGTTTTTCACGGATTTAACTTCCGTTCCTTCCAAAGCGATTCCACATTCGATTTTCTCTTCGATAAAATAATTGAATCTTGCCTGCCTGTTTTCGGCGATGATTTTTCTGTCTTCACCCATGCCGACTGATTATATTCCATAGTTTAATCGGTGGCAATATTTTGCGCTTTTTCTTAGGATTTTGAAAACCGTCTGACAGAAAAAAGATTTGTTTTGATTTTTCGTTTAATTTTGTTGCGCCCACGGAAAAGTTGAAAGCAAACTTCATTTGTGGTACTCTTTTTTGCATGAACAAAGAACTGTACGACCTTTCGTTCCAGGTCAGGATGGCGTTTAAAAAAAAGATTCTTTCGATTTTTTCGTTTCTGATATTCACAAGTGTAGCGATAAACCTGATTCTTCATTTTCTTGTTTTTCCTGTGCGTGAAAAATCCGTCTCCATGCAGCCTGACATTCCTCCTTCAGCGATGGTTTTCTTTTCTCCGCTTGCAAAGACCTACAGAAGGGGGAGCGTGGTTCTTGTGCACCAAATGGAAGGTCTTGAGGTTTCCAAAACGATGAAGTTTCTTGACCGGGCGGTTGGATTTTTTACCGCAAGGCAGGTGTCGATTGTAAACTCTAAGCACTGGATGGGTTCTTCTTTCCAGATAAGAAGAATCCTTGCCCTTCCGGGAGACAGCATTTTTATGAAGGATCACGTTCTTTACATAAAACCCAAAGGAAGCGATTTTCCTCTTACTGAATTCGAACTTCTTGAAAGCCCTTACAATGTTTCCATAGCGGCATCTCCTGCGTTTTGGGATAGTTCCGTCGGCGTCAAAGGCTCTTTCGACGAAATTACGCTTTCGGACGACGAGTATTATGTTCTTGCCGACAACAGGAATTCCAGCGTGGACTCAAGGCTTTGGGGACCTGTAAAAAAAGAGAACATAAAAGCTGTCGCCTTGCTGGAATATTTCCCGTTTAGGAAATTAAGGCTTTTCCGCTGACGGGCGTTTGATGCAGAGCCTGTACATACACATTCCTTTCTGCAAGTCAAAGTGTTCATACTGCGATTTTTTCAGCATAAAATCTCTTTCTTCTTCGTTTGTTGATGCGTATGTAAACGCCCTTTGCAATGAGATTTCTTTCAGGCTCGACGATTTTCGAATATATCGTCTTTCATCGGTTTACATTGGAGGCGGAACTCCGAGCGTCCTTTCCGATGAAAACATAAGAAAAATAGCCTGTGTCCTTTACTCAAAAATCGATGGGGCGACCGAGTTTTCCATCGAAGTAAATCCCGACGACATTACTAATGATAAACTTTCTCTTTACGCCGATTCCGGAATAAACCGCATTTCCATTGGAATCCAGGCGTTGGAAGACGGAGCGCTTAAATGTGTGGGTAGGCGGAGCGACACAAAAAAGAACATCGACGCTTTGGCTCTTATTTCAAACGAATGGAAAGGAGATTTTTCCGCCGACATGATAGCGGCTCTTCCGCATCAGAAAAAAGATGATTTTCTAGAAGGTCTTAAAACATTGTTTTCTTTCAATCCCTCGCACATATCAATGTATTCGCTTACGTTCGAGGAAGGCACAAAACTGTACTCGGATTTGACGGAAAGACGTTTTTCATACGATTTTGATTTTGCGGACGAAATGTGGATTTCCGGAAGAGATTTCCTTTTGGAAAACGGATTTGAGCAGTACGAAATCTCCAATTTTTATCGAAAAAACGGAGGGAAAAAATGCGCCCATAATCTCTGTTACTGGAACATGGAAGATTATGCTGCTGCAGGAAGCGGAGGGACGGGTTCAATCTATAAAAATCCTTCGTTCAGGTACACGAACACAACCGACATCAAGAGCTATATTGATTTTTGGGGAAAAAGTTCCGACTTTTCAGGACACAGACTTTATGAAACGACTGAAAATCTTTCCGAAGAGACGCTGATTTTTGAATATTTCATGATGGGTTTAAGAAAAGGCGAGGGCGTGTCTCTTTTCGATTTCAGGGAACGCTTCAAAAAAGATATTCCTAAAAAAGTCAAACTTTCGATGGAAAAATGGATTTTAGACGGAAAGGCGAAAAAGGAAATCTGCGGCGGGGAAGAAAGGTTTTTCTTGAACAAGGACGGTCTTCTGTTCCTGAACAGGTTCTTGGAGGAAATCCTTTAAGGAATCTTTCATTCAATCGGGATTGTGAGGATGAACGCCGTTCCTTCTCCGACATTGGATTCTACGTCTATCTTCCAGCCGTGTATGTCGATTACGTTTTTTACCACTGAAAGCCCGATTCCCATTCCTTCTTCCTGGCGGCTTGTCGTTCCTCTGTAGAACAGGTCGAATATGTTTTTAAGTTCCTCTTTTTCAATGCCGCATCCGGTATCGATGATTTTAAGCGTCACGGATTTTTCTTCGCTTTTTGCCGTTATTGTTATGGAGTCTCCGTCTTTTGTGTAGCGGAGGGCATTGCTGAAAAGATTGTCAAGAACCCTATGGATTTGCTGCGGATTCATCATCGTCCTTGCGTCTTCCGGAACGTCTATGCTGAAAAAGACCTCTCTTTTGAACACGGTGCCTGTCGTCGCGGAATTTTTCGCAAATCCCATAAGGAGAGGCTGCAGGGCGACGCTTTCCATGTTCCTTTTCCATTCGTCCGTAGAAAGTTTTTCGTAGTCTATGAGGGTGTCCACCATGGATTCGAGCTGGTTCGTTTTTTCTATGATTATGTCCATCGCCTTTTTCTTTTCATCAGTGGTGTCAAGCATACCGTCAGCCATCGCTTCCGAGTAGCCTTTTATTACGGCGATAGGTGTCCTTAGGTCGTGGCTGATTCCCATCACGAACATCGATTTTCTTTGCTGGGCATCTTTTAGGGATATCCTCATCCGCTCAAGACTTTCGCTCATCGATGTGATTTCGTTTTTCTTTTTTTTGTGTATTTCTATTTTTGTCTCAAGTTCGCCGTCCGCTATCTTCTGCGTCTGATTTTCCAAAAGCGAAAGGGAATAGAAAAGAGAGCGTGAGATTGCAAGTATCATTGAAACTATGAAGACTATGAATATGGAGACAAGACAAAGGAGAATCCTTGATATTTGCCTGATCCGTATGTGCCTGTCTTTATCCAGCCGGCTTATGAGGAACACTCTTTGCTCGGAAGTTCCCAACGGCGGAGTCTCGAACTGGTAGAAATATTCTCCGCTGGTTTCCTTTATGAAAGTCCATATTTGTTTTTCCGTGACCCTTGTCCATTCGTGGATTTCAGGGAACGTGGAAGCGACGACTATGTTCTGCGCTATGAGGCAGGCCTGCTTTTCCTTTGGGACTGTGGCTATCGCCTCCCGGATTATTTTCCAGTCCGTATCGGAAAGAAGAAGTCCGTCCATGTCTCGAAGCCGTTTTGAGCCTTTGTCAAAGACCCGCTTTGCCGATGAAATGTTGGGAATCGCAATCGCAAATGATACGGACAGTAACGGCAGGATTATTATGGCCGCTATGAAAAGGTTCAACTGCTTTCTGATTGTCATAGTTGTTCCCGAACTTTAGCTTGAGATTGCTTCTTTGGAAAACCTGTAGCCTTGACCGAATTCTGTCTTTATGAAGATAGGGTTTCCGGAGTCGATTTCTATTTTTTTCCTGAGCCGTTGTATGTACACGGCGACCGCCGTTATGTCTCCGAAATGAGATTTCCACACGTTTGAATATATCTTTTCCGGCGGAATCGTCTCTCCTGCGTTCTTTATAAGGTATTCAAGCACCGCGTACTCTTTTACAGAAAGCGGGATTTTCTGGCTTCCTCGTTTTAGCACGTTGCTGTTCATAAGAAGAGTGAAGTCCCCGAACCTTATGGATTCTTCCGCCTGTGCCGCGGTGTCGGAAAGTCTCCTTAAACACGCCTGAACCCTTGCCACAAGAACTCTGGGCGAGAACGGCTTTGTGACAAACTCGTCCGCCCCGTAGCCAAGCCCCTTTATTATGTCCTCGTCCGCATCCCGGGCGGAAACGATTATTACCGGAATCTTCTGTTTGTATTCGTTCCTCATTCTTTCAAGGAATTCAAATCCGCTCATTCCTGGAAGATTCAGGTCAAGAATGAACAGGTCGGGAAGGTTTGAAATTTTTAGCTCCTCCACGGCCTCTTCTGCGGTAGCGAACGTCTTTGTTATCATGTTCGCTTTCATAAGGTACATCGAGATTAGGTTTGATATTTCGGTGACATCTTCAACTATAAAAATCCGGGGCTTGTTGTTCATAACCGACACCTTTCCTTGTAATGTGGATTTGCTATGTAAATATAATAGGGCAATTTAAAATGTTTTTCAATTATTTCTGGCAATAAGTGCGAGCGGTAACAAAAAGTTTACGGAACGCTTTTTTGTTTTCAAAAAATGCATTCTTTTTTATGCATGAAGATTCCAGATTGTCTTTAAAACTCTGTATTTTCCGTATTTATGATGAATTAAGTGTGATTTTTCTAAAAATACTTGACGATATTTTAATTACAAGCGAAAATCAGAAGATGATTGAAGTTATGCGGTTGGATGGGACGGTTTATTGGGTGAATCCCCACATGATAGAAAGTATGGAATCTAATCCGGACTTGACCCTGACAATGCTGTCGGGCAAAAAGGTCGTCCTCAAGAATTCTCCCACAGAAATTATAGAACGAATAGTGGCTTACCGCAAAAAAATCGGCAACAATGCACAAGAGGTCTTGTAAATGGATATAGCAACAATAATAGGTATTGTAGGTGGTGCGGCCTGTATCGTCATGTCCGTATTGACTTCAGGCGGTACGCTCGGCGGAATCATAGATATTCCGTCTGTTTTCATGACCGTGGGAGGCTCTTACGCCGCCATGATGATTGCGGCTCCCCTAAAAAAGGCTGTAGGTATGTTCAAGGTCATGGCAAAGTCGTTCAAGATTCCCGACTTCGGAGAAAAGACCATAATTACCAAGATGATGGATCTTTCAAACAAGGCGCGCCGGGAAGGAATCCTTGCTCTTGAGGACGGACTTGACGACCTTGACGAGCCTTTCATGCGTAACGGACTCAGGCTTGTCGTAGACGGCACGGACGGAAACGTCATAAGAGCTATTATGGAAAACGAGATGAACCAGATAGAAGGTCGTCACATGGAGTGGATCGGGCTTATGAACACGTGGTCCGGCTTCGCTCCGGGATTCGGTATGATGGGTACCGTTTTGGGACTTATCGGTATGTTGAACAACCTTGAGGACAAATCTTCCCTTGGACCGAACATGGCTGTCGCTCTTATCACGACACTCTACGGTTCTATGATGGCGAACTGGCTCATAGCGCCTTTTTCCACAAAACTTCTTGCGCACAATGCCCTTGAGATCAGGACAAAGGAGATGATTACGGAAGGCGTGCTTGCGATTCAGGCGGGTGAAAACCCAAGAATCATGGGGCAGAAACTTCTTACGTATCTTGATCCGGTAACAAGAAAAGCCATCGAGTCGGATGTATTAAAGGATTAGGGATTTATGGGAAAGAAGGCAAAGGAACCGGAAAAACCGTCAACAGCCTGGCAAGGCACTTATGGCGACATGATTACCCTCATGCTCTGCTTTTTCGTAATGCTTTACAATCCGTCTGATGTGGATCCTGCACAACTTGCGACAATCACGCAAGCCCTGCAGATGAACGAGACTGAGACGACTGACGGTGGAATGTCCCTTTCGACCGGGAAACTTTCCGACCTTGGAAATACGATTAATTCACTTCCGTCTATTGAAAAAGGACGTTCGCTCGGACTTGCAAAAAAGAAGGCGAACAGTCTTTTCGTTCCCGATGTAAAGTCCACCAAAATAACCGTTACTAGCGACGAAAGGGGACTTGTCATAACGCTTGCGTCCGACAGTTTTTTCCCGGAAGGAAGCGCCGACCTAAACATCGAGGAGACAAGGGAGACCTTGCTGAGACTTTCGGAATTCTTCAAGCTGGACGACCTGAAAAAAAGAAATTTCAGAATAGAAGGACATACGGACAGAACTCCGGTTGCCGCAGACTCGAAATTCGAAAGCAACTGGGAACTTTCAGCCGCAAGGGCAATGAACGTGCTTCATTATCTTGCGGACTACGGGGTTGACGAGAACCGTTTTTCTATAGCGGGATACGCCGACACCAAACCTAGGACCACGGACGACACGCCGGAAGCGAGGGCGTACAACAGGCGAGTGGATATAATAATTCTTGATGAAGGACATTTTTAGTAGTATAATCCCAGTGTTTAAATTTTGAAGATTTTAAAACGGTTTGATTAGACCTTTAAAATAGTCTTTCCGGGAGGGGAAAATGGCAGACGACAACCTTGATGGATTGGAGGACGGCGGTTCTTCAATGCCTTCTAAAAAAGGCGGATTCGGCGGCATCATCGCAAAGATTCTAAAATGGGTTGCTATAGGACTTGGAGCGATAATCCTTATTGTTGTGATTGTTATCGTTACGATGAAGGTGGCAGGCGGAAACACAACCGCGCAGGCGGGAATCCCGATAAGCGACGAGTACGTCGTTCAGCGGGAGATACTCGATTGGTACACTTCGCTTGGAGCAATTCGCACAAAAACGAGCGACGATACACCCGCTTCGGTTGTGGTTGACATTGCTCTCGGCTACAAAAAAGACGACAAGGCGACTTCCACCGAAATAACTCAAAGAAGTATTGAACTCAAGGACTTTTTACGCCGATACTTTACGGAGAAGACTGTTGCTGAATTGAAGCCGCAGAACGAGCAGAAACTCAAGATAGAGTTAAGGAATGCGATAAACGACGAGATATTAAGTTCCTCGAAGATAAAGGACATCTCTTTCCTTCAGCTTGACGTTTTGGAACTGTAAAAGGAAAGTCATTGAAAACAGGTGGAAGTTAGATGAACGAAGTTCTGTCACAGGATGAGATTGACCAGCTTTTGACCGCCATAAGTTCAGGCGATTCGGAAGTTGATGAGTTCAAGCCTGTCAACGATACCAGAAAGATAAAGCTCTACGACTTTAAGCGTCCCGATAAATTTTCAAAGGAACAGCTTAGGACCGTCTCGAATATGCACGAGACGTTTGCCCGTCTTACGACAACTTCTTTGTCCGCTCAGCTTCGGAGTCTTGTCCACGTGCATGTTGCGTCCGTAGACCAGCCGACATACGAGGAATTCATTCGTTCTATTCCTACCCCGACTACATTGGCTGTCGTGAACATGGATCCGCTGAAGGGAAATGCTGTCCTCGAGATAGATCCTGCGATAACGTTCTGCATGATAGACAGGCTTTTCGGCGGAAGGGGCGTTTCCACAGCGAACAAGAACAGGGATCTTACCGACATAGAGCAGTCCGTTATGGAAGGCATAATCGTTCGCATACTCGCGAACATGAGGGAGGCTTGGACACAGGTCATAGACCTTAGGCCACGTCTTGGGCAGATAGAAACAAACCCTCAGTTCGCCCAGATTGTCCCTCCGTCGGAAATGGTCGTGCTTATAACTCTTGAGATAAAGGTTGGCGATGAGGAAGGCATGATGAACTTCTGCATACCATACCTTACAATAGAGCCGATAATATCGAAGTTGTCATCCCAGTTTTGGTTCTCTTCGGTAAGAAGAAGTTCCACAACCCAATATTTGGGAACGTTGAAGGAAAAACTTGCGTCCGTTGACATGGAATTGGTCGCCGAAGTCGGTTCGATAAATCTACCGATAAAGGATGTGCTTTCTCTTAGGACGGGAGATATTGTCCGTCTTTCGAACACAAGGGTCGGAGACCCTCTGATTTTGAGCGTCGGAAACAAGAAAAAATTCTACTGTCAGCCGGGCGTTGTCGGCAAAAAGATGGCTGTCCAGGTTACTGGAAAACTAGAAGATGTTGCTGCGGATGATTTTGAAGAGCTTTCCGTAGAAGGAGAAGAATCGTTATGAGTGATGGCGCAATTTCACAGGATGAGATCGACGCATTGTTGGCGGGCGTTCAGCCTGACGGCTTGGATTCCACGGGTCAGGTGTCGAGCAGCTCTTCGGCTGCGATCGACAAGGACGCGCTCAAGACGTTCGCAGGAAACTTAAAAGCTCCGCTCGTTGAAAAACTCAACACCATGACGGGAGCGAATTTTACGGGCGGCGAGCCGATTGTCGAGGTTCTTGAAAGGGACTCTCTTTTGGTGAAACTTCCCGAGGTCGTGGTAGCGGTGTCGTCCGATTTTTCGACGGGACTTTCGGGAGACCATCTTTATCTTCTTGCCCCTGAGTTCGCCCAAAAACTCGTGAATCTTGTTACCAAGGAAGAAAACGCCGACTTTGACGAGATGGCGCTTTCGTGCATATGCGATGTGGTCGCCATGCACACGGGTTCCGAGGTGCAGGAACTTGACAAGACGGGAAAACTTTCGGGTGTCTCATGCAATCCGGGCGAAGCGGTGAATAATCCAAAGGCGATGATTCGTATTCCACAGAACAAATTTGCGCTCTTCAGTTATCCTGTGTCTTTGGATGGCAAAAACTACACTCTTTGGGAAGCCATAGGAGGGCAGGCTGCTGAGCAGATAAGCAAGGCTTACGGCGGAAACGCTTCTCAGGCGGATTCGCCTTCTCAGAACGCACCGAACATGGCTTCCCTCGGAGGAATGGGTGGCGCGGCAGGCGGCGGAATGCCTCAAATGAACATGGGCATGCCTAACATGGGAATGCAGATGGGCGGAATGCCGCAGATGCAAATGCAGATGCCCATGGGTAACATGGGGATGCCTCCTTCCGGACAGAACATGGGCTTCAACGTTCCGAACGTACAAAATCTTCAATATCCTAATCTGATGGGTGCAAACCTCTCCGGCGAAGCGCAGAACATAAGTCTCATCATGGACGTATACATGGAGATGACTGTAGAACTGGGGCGCACCAAAAAGCAGATAAAGGATATTTTGGGAATGGGAGAAGGAACAATCATCGAGCTTGACAAACTTGCCGGTGAACCTGTGGACATTCTTGTAAACCATAAGCCCATCGCCAAGGGAGAGGTTGTGGTCATAGACGAAAACTTCGGTGTCCGTGTTACAGAAATTCTTTCTCCTCTTGAAAGAGTGTCGAACTTGAAATAGTTGTGTGAAACTTTCCTGCGTTGGGGAATGTGGGAAAGTAAAATAAATATGGGTGGGGAAAAATTGAGAATCTCAAAAAAAACAGCCGCGATAATTGCGTTCATTTTTGCGTTCAGCATAGGAATCCATTCACAGGCAAAACCTTCGACTGTTCCTGAATCTAAAGGAGAGAGTCCGAATGAGGGAACACGGATTGAAATTTCTTCCGACGACGTTCCTTTTTCATTTTCGAATCCGGCGGTGGATGAACATTCGAAAAGAGGAAGCACTTTCTTTCTGTTTGTGAGAATGCTTTTTGTCCTTGCGTTTGTGGTGGCATGCATATACGGCGTGATGTGGCTGATGAAAAGGAGCATGAAGACGAATCCGAGGAACAGCGACCCTTTTTTGCGGAACGTGTCTTCGATAGATTTGGCGGTGGGAAAATCCGTCCATGTGGTAACGCTTTTGGATCACGCCTATGTTGTAGGGGTGGCTGACGGTTCTGTGAGCCTTATAGGAACGCTGGATTCGGAAAGCGACAAGGACAGGGAACTTATAAACGCCATGAACCTTTATGCGGACGAACATCAGAACGTGCGGAAACCCAAGAGTTTTTCGGATGTGCTTGAAATTTTCATGCCGTCGGGAACAAAGGAAAAAGGCGGCATTTTTGGCGATGCGCAGAAGAAGATGAACAAAAACATGGAAAGCCAAAGAAGCAAGTTGAACGGCGGTGAATAAGTGAAGTTTTTTTCCGGATTTTTTTCTAAGATTCTCGTTTTAATTCTGTTTTTCGCCTGCGTTTTTCCGGCGTTCTCGCAGCAGTCAAGGTCTTTTCCCGAAGGTTCGTCCCAAGGGAACACAGAAATTGGAAGGAACATTCGTCCGATTGACGTTCCTAATATAAACTTACAGATAACCGAGCCTAGGACAGGCGAAGAGGTTGCGTTCTCGGTAAGGCTTCTTCTGATTCTTACCGTATTGACAATCGCGCCGAGCCTTCTTCTTTTGGTTACGTGCTTTCTCCGTTTTTCAATAGTGCTTGATTTCATAAAGCGCGCGCTTTCGTTGCAGCAGGTTCCACCGACGGCGGTTCTGAACGGCATAGCGTTTTTCATGACTGTTTTTGTGATGTGGCCTACTTTCACGGAAATATACACAAAATCGTACAAACCGATGGCGGACGGAAACATATCGATAGAGGCTGCCATAAAAGGCGCGGAAGTTCCCGTAAAATCGTTCATGTACAGCCAGATGAAAGGGGACGAAAGTTACATAATGATGTTCATGAACATGGCCAAACTCGAAAAGCCTTCGGAAAGCGTTACTGAAATTCCGTTTTACGTGATGGTTCCAGCATTCATTCTGCATGAACTTACGGTCGCATTCAAAATAGGGGTGATTCTTTACATTCCGTTCATAATAATCGACATGGTAGTGGCGAGCATTCTTATGTCCATGGGAATGATGATGCTTCCGCCGGTTCAGATATCCATGCCATTCAAACTGATGCTTTTTGTGCTGGTGGACGGCTGGGGGCTTTTGACCACGCAGCTTTTCGCTTCCGTCTTACATTAGCCTTTTTTATGAAGGAGAAGAAGTATGAGTATCGGCACGTTGGTTAATTTGATGAGGGGCGGAATCGAAGAGGTGTTCATATTGATTCTTCCTGTTCTTAGCGCAGCTTTGGTCATAGGACTTGTGGTCGCGATTTTTCAGGCGACGACTTCAATACAGGAGCAGACTCTTACGTTCCTTCCGAAACTTGTGATAATTCTTGTTGTGCTTGCCCTTCTGGGAAGTTGGATGTTCAGCGACATAAGGGACTACACGATAACCCTTTTCAGGCTGATTCCTGCCATGGCTCGATAGCGGTTTTTGGGTATGCTGGAAGAGATTTTTTCGAAGGGGAGCGTTTTCATGCTTGTTGCCGCAAGGAGCATGGGGCTTCTTTTTACTCTGCCGCTTTTCTCGATGAGGACTGTGCCAAGGGGAACAAAAATCGCCCTTGCAGGATACATGGCGTACATAATGATGGGCTTTGCGGATTATTCTCCATATTCGGCTGCCATAGCTTTGGACGGCGCTTTCAGCCTGCATTATCTTCTCCTTCTGCTTGGTGAGGGCATGATAGGAATCATAATGGGCTTTTACGTCTCGATAATATTCGCGGCGTTCAGCACGGCAGGGCAGTTCTTCGCTTTCCAGATGGGATTCAGCGCGGCATCTGCCTACGATTCTCTTTCTCAGGTTGAAAATCCGCTTATGGGGCAGTTTTTGAACCTTGTTTCGATGCTGATTTTCATGCAGAACCAGTGGTTCCAGAAACTTTTTGTGCGAGGTCTTGCCGAGAGCATAGCCTCCCTGAACGCTTTTGAACTTGTGGCGGCAAAAGATATGATGGTGCGTTTCCTTCTTAGGGGACTTTCAAATCTTTTTGCCGACGCGATGCTGATTGCGCTTCCTATAATGGGGACTTTGCTTCTTGTTTCCGTGTGCATGGGGCTTCTTTCAAAGGCTGCCCCCCAAATGAACCTTCTTTCCGAAGGATTTCCGATAATGATTCTGCTTTCGTTTCTTGTGTTCGTGGCTCTTTTCCCGTCTTTGTGCGATTTTTTTATCCGTTCGTTCAACACCGGCATAAACGACCTTTACAGATTCTTCCTTGATGTGGGAAAAGGAGGGCTTTCGTGAAGTCTGACTTGCTTGACCTTCAGTGGTTTGCTGCCGAGGACGAAGGAAGAACGGAAGAGCCGTCGGAGTACAAACTCCGTAAGGCAAGGGAGGAAGGGCGCGTTCCCAAAAGCCAGGACTTGAACTCGTCTTTGGTGTTCCTTTTTACGGTTATAGTCCTTGTATTTCTTTCAAAGTCCATACTTTCGGGCTGCGCCGAGATAATGAGATTTTTCTTCACTCGCTGCAACGAAAGCGAGGTCGCAAATCCAAGGTTCGCCTATGTGTTCGCAAGGTATTTTGCCCGCCTTGTTCTTCCCGTTTCTCTTTCGGGGATTGCGGCTGGAATCACAGGGAACATAATCCAAAACCGCGGGCTTATCTTCACGCTGAAGCCTATAGAGCCGAAATTCTCTAAAATCATTCCGAAATTCGGCGAATACTTCAAGAACACGCTTTTCAGTTTCAAGGGGATTTTCAATATCGTGAAGTCCATCGGAAAAGTGGCTGTCATAGTCGCAATCGCCTACCTGATAATAAGGCGGAACATTCCTCTTCTTGTCCATACGATAAAAACAGGAAACGTGCTTTCTTCTTTTTCAATGGTTTCCCGGATCGCAGCCCAGCTCGCTTTGATTGTATCTGTAATTTTCATAATCGTCGCCATACCCGACTATTTTGTTCAGAGGCGTGAGTTCATGGAATCCATGAAGATGACAAAATACGAGCAGAAGCAGGAATACAAGGAGATGGAGGGCGACCCGGAGATAAAAAGCAGGCTGATGGCAGAGCAGAGGCGTATCCTAAGTCAGAATGTAAGGAAGGCGGTAAGCGAGGCGGACGTGGTTATCACGAACCCTACGCATTTTGCTGTTTCCATGAAGTACGACCCTTCGGTGACGGACGCTCCTTCAGTTACGGCAAAGGGGCAGGACGAAATCGCGCTTCTTATGCGGAGGATAGCGGACGACAACGGCGTTCCAATCGTCGAAAACCGTCCGCTTGCCCGTGCGCTCTATGCAGATACCGAAGTTGGTGATATAATACCTGACAAATATTGGCATGTACTTGCTGAAATATATGCCGAGGTTGGAAAATACAACTCAAAAAGTATTGAGTAATTTGTCAAGGGTGGGGACTAATGGCAAACGAATCAAGGGGAAGCAGTTTTTTTGGCTTTGTTTCAAAGAATATGATAGCGGTGGCGGCTGTTGTGGTCGTCCTCATGCTAATCCTGCCTATCCCTAAATTCTTGATAGACATATTGATGACTCTGAATCTTGCGATATCCATAGTGATATTGCTGGTGGTGGTATACACGCCCAGGGCCTCAAGTTTTTCCTCTTTTCCGCAGATGATTCTTTTTGTCACCATATTCGGACTTGGAATAAACATATCGTCGACAAAACTAATTCTTTCCGCAGACGGCAAGGCAGGAATCGATGCCCTTAGGGGAAACCAAAGCGCTATGGTTCAGGCTTTTGCCAATATAGTCGCAGGAAACAACCTTGTCATAGGCTTTGTGATATTCGTAATCCTTATAGTTGTTCAGGTTGTTGTAATCACAAAGGGAGCTGGAAGGGTTTCCGAGGTGGCGGCAAGGTTCACCTTGGATTCTATGTCTACAAAGCAGTTCGACATAGACAACCAGCTGAACAGCGGCTACATCACGGAAGACGAGGCCCGAAGCATGAAAGAAGAGCTTCGCCGTGACATAGATTTTTATTCCAACATGGACGGTTCTTCCAAATTCGTTTCGGGAAACGTCAAGGCGGGAATATTCATAACCGTAGTAAATCTCATAGGCGGTCTTGTGGTAGGAAGGGTGCAGAACCACCTTGATTTCCTTTCTTCGCTTGAGATTTACTCAAAGCTTACAATAGGAGACGGGCTTTTAAGTCAGCTTCCTTCGCTTATGCTTTCGTTCGCTACCGGTGTCCTTGTTACCGCCGACAAGTCGGAAAAGACGCTGGGCGAGCAGGTCATACATAATTTTACCATCGATGGAACGATATACGAGATAGTCGGCGCCGTTTTGGTGGTTATCGGAATCGTTTTCCATAACGACACTATGCTGTTCCTGCTTCCAATCGGTTCTGTCCTGATTTGGTACGGCTTCCGTCTTTCAAAGAAAAAAGATGTCGAGGCTGCCACGAAGGCAAAAAAGGAGGCGGAATCCAAAGCTTCGTCCGAGAAGCAGGGAAAGGGAAGCGCAGAAAGCGATTCCGTCGCGCCGTTGGACGACCTTTCGCTGGAACTCGGCTATGCGCTTCTTCCGCTTGTAAGCGAAGAGGCAGGCGCTGAACTCCTTGACAGAATCTCAAGGATAAGAAAAGAGTCTGCGCTTGACATAGGGCTTCCCGTCCCCAAGATAAGAATAATCGACAACATGAACCTGAATCCAAACGAGTACAGTTTCAAACTTCGGGGAATAGAAGTGGGGCGGAGCGCAATACGGCTTGGCTACTATATGTGCATGAACACAGGCTCCGTTCTTGAAGAGATAAAAGGCGAGGCGACAAAAGATCCTACGTTCGGAATGCCTGCGATATGGGTTCCTGAAGCCCAGCGCGTCGAGGCGGAGCAGGCAGGCTACGTTGTAGTCGATCCGCCGACCATAATAGCCACCCACCTTACAGAACTCATAAGAAACCACGCCCACGAGATTCTTGGGCGTAAGGAAGTCTCGCTTCTTGTCGGAAAGGTCAAGGAGACAAATCCGATTGTGGTTCAGGAGGTCATGGAGGGTGATCACCGCATGACGTACGGCGACATAGAGAAAGTCTTGAAGGAACTTCTTAGGGAGCAGGTTTCCATCCGGAACATGGTAACGGTTCTTGAGACGCTTGCGAACTACAAGAACATAACCGGAAGTACATGGGATCTTGTCGGAAAGGTAAGGGAGGCTTTGGGGCTTCAGATATGTCTTCAATATGCCGACGAAGACAGGCAGCTTAGGGTCATAAACCTTTCTCAGGAATGGCAGGAAAAAGTCCTTGAGTTTTCACAGGTTCCTTCCGACGGCTCAAGACCTTACGTGGCGTTCGATCCTGTTACCGGAAGGCAATGGATAAAAAATGTCAGCGATGAGGTCGCGGCTGTAAGCGCATCCGGCTATCAGCCTGTCATTCTTTGCTCAAGCGTGATAAGGCTTCAGGTAAAGACCGCCGTAGAGAGGGAACTTCCGGGCATCGTGGTGATTTCCGACAAGGAAATCGTGTCGGCAGGCTCTTCAATTTCTATTACAGTGTTGGGCACAGTGAACTATCGAGAAGGTGCGTATTAGTATGACTATGGACATGAACGTGGAAGCGGTGCATACGTTGCGGGTAAAAAACTACGACGAGGCAAGGCAAAAACTTTTTGAGCGATACAAGACGGACTATACAATCGTTGACCAAAGGCGGATTCCTAAGCCGGGATTTTTGGGGATTTTCCAAAGGGAAGAACTTGAGGTCCTTTACAAAATAAAGACAAGGACAAATCCTCAGGATTTCCAAAATCCGTATGTGAATTCCGTGGATGCGCTTCATTCTTTAGGCGAAAAGCCGCTCGATTTTGAGAAAAACAAGTCCGAGATTTTAAAGAAAGCATCTAAAGTGGTTCCGAACATAGTCTCGTCAGCAAAGGTCGAAAGCCAGGTTCTTGACATGGGAAAAAAGATAGACGAGGTGCTTTCGATGGTGAAGGAACTTCCGTCCCATTCGTCCGCTTTGCATCCGACCATAACTCAAATTCAGTCGCTTTTATCGCAGAACGAATTCTCTTTCTCTTTTGTCCAGTCCATCACAGAAAGGATAAAAAAGACTTTTCCGCTTGAGCAGCTTGACGATTTTGACATGGTGCAAAGAGCCGTTGTCGACTGGATAGGCGAATCAATCGATGTTTCCGTTCCGGTGAACTACAAGCACCCAAGGGTTGTGATTATAGTAGGCCCTACAGGAACGGGAAAGACCACCACCCTCGTGAAACTTGCCGCCCAGTTCATAAAGACCTCCAAGGCAAAAGGAAGGTCGTGCGAGTTTTGTTTCATAACCACGGACACTATGAGGGTGGGTGCGTTGGAGCAGCTTACCAAGTTCGGAGACATTGTAGGAAAAACCGTCATAAAGGCGCACACCAAAGAAGATGTGACAGACCTTTACGAGCAGTACAAGGACAATGTTGACGCGATTTTCATAGACACGGGCGGTTACGGCCCTAACGATGCAAAGCACATAGCGGCAATGAAGGAGACGCTTTCCATTCAGGGCTTGAATCCCGAAGTATACCTTGCGTTTTCCGCCTCAACAAAGGCAAGGGATCTGCACAACATAATGCAGAACTACGAACCGTTGGGCTATCATGGAATCATCGTAACAAAGTGCGACGAGTCCGAGCAGTACGGAAACGTAATAAGCGCATTGAGCGAGCGGCACAAGGCGGTGTCGTATGTTACCACCGGTCAGAAAATCACAGAGACATTGCTGAAAGGGGATGTGATATGGTTTTTGACGCGGCTTGAAGGCTTTAAGATAGACAGGATACACATTGAAGACAAATTCTATAAAGAAGATAAGAGCGAGGAAGACTAATGGAAGAACAGGCAGATGATTTGAGGGAATTCATAGGAAGCTACGAGGAAACGATTGCGACAAAGAAGAGCCATTCCACAAGGATTATCGCTATAACAAGCGGAAAAGGCGGGGTGGGAAAGACAAACATTTCCGTTAACATGGCGATAGCGTATGCCCAACTCGGGAAAAAAGTGATTCTCATAGACGGCGACCTTGGTATGGCGAACGTCAACGTACTTTTGAATACCGTTCCTCAGTTCAACCTGATGCACGTGATAAACAAGAAAAAGACGATGAAGGAAATAATTCTTGACACGGAATTCGGGATAAAGTTCATAGCCGGAGCGAACGGTTTTTCTAAAATCGCAAACCTTACCGTCGAGGAACTTGAGTATTTTGCAAAACAGTTCAGCGCGCTTGAAAACGCCGATATAATAATAATAGACACGGGAGCCGGAATTGCGAACAACGTCCTTCAGTTCGTGGCGGCAGCCGATGAAGTGTATGTCGTTACAACGCCGGAACCGACAGCCATAACCGATGCCTACGGAATAATAAAAATCATCACCACCGAGATAATGGACAGGGCGGTGAACCTGAAACTTTTGGTGAACAGGGTTCATTCTGCGGACGAAGGAAAACGCATAGCCGAGCGCATCATAAACATAGTCGGGCAGTTTTTGGGCTATAAAATCGATTACATAGGTTTTGTCTACGACGACCCTGTGGTGCAAGCGTCCGTAATAAGGCAGAAGCCGTTCATCGTGGTGAATTCCACGTCAAAGCCGTCGGTTTGCCTGAAGCATATAGTAGGAAGGATTGAGAAGACCGAGACCGACGGAAACGAGGGAGTGGCTAATTTCCTAAAGAAATTCTTGGGCAAAAAGAGCAGAAATTGATAAATCGCTGTTTTTTTATGTCCATTTGTTATATAATTATCGCATTGAAAATTGGAATGGGAGGTAAAGATTGAAAAATGTAAAAGTCATCGCAGGTTTTTCTGTTTTTGGCTTTCTCCTTTCGTTCCTGTTCGGGCTTTTTTCGAGGAGCGGATTTTTCCGTGTGCTGCTTTCAGCCTTTCTTTTTGCGGTTGTCTTTGCCGCCATGGGCTTTATCGTTCAGTATGTGTTCAAAAATGTGCTGGACATGGGAATGGATTCCGAGGATTCGGGCATTTCCGAGACTCCCTCTTCGGTCGGGCAGCACGTTGACATCACTGTGGAAGAGGAGGATATTCCCGAATCCGGCGACGACTCTCACTTCATGGTGGGAACGAATCTTCAAATGCTGAACGAGAGTGATTACGGTTCAGGCGGAAAGGAAGTCAAGGAAGAGCCTTCGATAAATTCTTCTTCGGCGGAAGGGGCAAAAATCGAGATGAAGGCTGAGGAGAAGCCTTCTGTTCCTGATGAAAAAAAAAATACTGAGGGAGAAGCCAAGGATTCTGCAAGGTCAAAGATTGCTTTTGAAAATGCGGCAGGTTCTTCGTCGTCAGGTTTTGTTCCTGTGGCTCTTGCCCAGGCGGAGCAAAAAACTGATGTGTCTGTAGAACCGGAAATGCCGCCTTCGGTTGAATCCGGGTCTGAAACTAAGGCGGAACCGTCTCCTTCGGAGGAACTTGACACACTTCCAGAACTTGAGGAGATAACGGCGTTTACCCCGAAGATTTCCCAAGAATCCTTCGAAGAAAAAGAGAGCGAAGATTCAGGGGGAACTTCGGCTCCAAAACTTGAGGCTTCCGAAATTGCGGAAGGAAAGGATGTGTCTCTTATGGCAAAGGCGATAAGCACCTTGCTTTCAAAAGACAGTTGATTGTTTTTCAGAATAGAACCACTTTAAGGATAAGGATAGGACATGGACGAAAACACACCGGAAACGGCTTCAGTCAATGACGAAAAAGAAGAAGATTTGCTCTGGGAAGAATTCCGAAAAACCAAGTCTTCAAAACTTCGCGATAAATTTATAAGGCAGTATATGCCTCTTGTAAAATATGTGGCGGGTAAGGTTGCCGTCGGAATGCCGAACAGTGTTGAATTCGATGACCTTGTGGGCTTCGGTCAGTTTGGGCTGCTCGACGCCATAAGTAAATACGATCCGTCCAAGGGCGTGAAATTCAAGACGTATGCCGTAACACGTATACGGGGAGCGATTTTCGACGAGCTTCGGCAGATAGACTGGGTACCTCGTTCGGTAAGGCAGAAATCACGCGAGATAGAGGACACGATTGTTTCCCTTGAGGCAAGGCTTGGAAGGACCGCAAGCGATGCGGAGATTGCCGATGCTATGAAGATAAGCGAGGATGAATATCACAGGACGATAATGAAAGTATCCGGCACAAGCGTTCTTTCTTTGAATGAAGTTTGGTATTCAGGCGACGACAACGACAGTATGTCCATAGGAGATAGCATAGAATCCCCTTCCAGCTTGAATCCCGATGTAATCGCTGAACGGGAGGAGATAAGAAAGGTCATAATACAGGCGATAAACGAACTTCCGGAAAAAGAGAAGATGGTTATAGTTCTTTACTACCACGAAGACCTTACGTTCAAGGAAATAGGCGAGGTGCTTGAAGTGAGCGAATCAAGGATATCGCAGCTTCACACAAAAGCAAACCATCGTCTTAGGGCAAAGCTTACCAATATGAGAAAAGGAATTATGTAGCATATGATTTCCTTGGAACAGATTCGTACGGAAATGCAGAACCGTCTCTCCATCGACAAGGACCTACATCATGTGGAGGTGAACGCCCCTACAATCGACGAGGCTTTGGCGGACGCCGCAGTCCAGCTTGCGATAAAGGCGGAGATGCTTGAGTACGAGGTGATTGAAAAAGGAAGCGACGGTTTTCTCGGAATCGGAAAGAAACCGTGGAAAATAAAAATATACCAGAATCCTGACACTGTGGTTAAAAAAACTCATAATGCCGACGGAACTGCTTCAGGTGGAGACGGCTCTCTAGAGGAAAACAAGGTTGTAGACAAGGACGGACTTTTCTATGTACGGCATTTCTCTTCGTCAATAAAACTAAAGGTGATTCCTCCCAGCGGAAACGGAAGACCCGTAGACGAGAGAGATGTGCTTGATATGATAAGACGACCTGATACTGAGCAGTTTGATGCGGAACTCATTCATAAGCTCATAAAAAACGGCACTGACGGAAAGTATGAGACTGTCGGAAAATACACCCATATAGCTGCTGCGGATGCAATTGTTGCGGTTGAAATATCCAAGGACGAGCTTCACGGATTTATAACGGTAGATCCTCCTGCGCAGAGCGGGGCTGATCTTACTGCAGATCAGATAGAAAGAGCGCTAAAAGCGCAAGGCATACTTGCCGGTATAAGTATGGATAAAATCAACGAGTTTGTAGATAATCCCGTTTACAACACGCAGGTTGAGGTCGCCTCCGCCATAATGCCGGAAGACGGAAAAGATTCCCATCTTGACTACAAGTTCATCACGGACGAAACGAAACTAGGTGCTGTTCAGGACGAGTCGGGAATCATAGACTACAAGAAGAACAACAAAATTCAGAACGTTGTCGAAGGACAGACTCTTGCGGTGAAGGTGCTTGCCACTCGAGGAAAGGGCGGAAAGACACTCTTCGGGCGATACATCGAAGCGAAAAACGGAAAAGATCTTCCTGTTGTGCTTGGACAGAATACCCAGTTCGACAAGGACGGAGTTACTGTCGTCGCCACAAAGAACGGTCAGGTTCATCTTGTAAACGGAAAGATAACTGTGGAGCCTGTACTTAATCTTGATGCTGTGAACATAAAGTCGGGAAACATCGATTTCCTTGGCACGGTTTACATAAAGGGAAACGTGGAGGATGGATTCGACGTAAAGGCATCGGGCGACATAGATATCGGTGGAACGGTCGGAAAATCAAAAATACAGGCTGACGGAAACATAATTATACATCAGGGTGTATTCGGAAAGAACGAAGGATTCATAAAGAGTGGAAAATCCCTGTGGGTGAAATTCGTGCAGGAAATGTCTATTGACGTGGAAGAAAACCTTATCGCCTCTGATTCGCTCATGAACTGCAACATTACCGCAATGAAGAACATAGTCGTTCATGGAAAAAAGGCGCAAATAACCGGTGGAAAACTGTTCGCTACAGAAGAAATCTGCGCAAGGACATTAGGCTCTCCGGGCGGCGGAGCTACAACTACACTTACCGTAGGTGTAGACCCTAGGGCAAAACTCCGGCTTGACGAACTTTTGGAGCAGCAGTCAAAAATCGCCCAGGAACTTGAAGGTCTTCAGCTTGAGATAGACAATCTTGAGGGCATAAAAAAGACAAGGCGAAAACTTCCGACAGAAAAAGAAGAGCGGCTCAATCAGGATAACCAGCGGAAAGGTGAACTCATCGATGAAAACAAGACCGTTTCCGACGAGATAAACGAGATCCAAATGCGGCTAAGGGAACTTAAAGCCATAGGAAAGGTCAAGGTCGAAGGAATCACATATCCGGGGACAAAAATTTATGTTCGGGATGCCTTGGACGAGGTGCAGACGGAAGTTTCTTCATGCACGTTCTATTACGAAGGAAGCATGGCAAGACGCGGAAAGTATGAGCCTCCGCAGATTGATGCCATGAAAGGTCCTGAGGGCTACAACTGATGGGACTGAATCCGCTTGATTTGCAGACTATGTATTCTCAGATTGACAATGTGGCAAAGCAGGCGGCACATCTTACGCAGGGGCTTCAGCTTTCGCAGGCTATGCAGCAAGAGGAGAGCGTCCGTAAAAATCTTGAGGAGGCAAGCAAGGTAAGCCGCACAAAAGAGAGCGCAGGCGCTAAAGGAATAGGTGTGGATTCCGACGGAAAAAACGGCGGCGACGAACATTCCTCTAGCGGCAAAAAAAAGCCTAGCAATCCTTATGCCGAAAAAGCGGATGAATCTGCAAGGCTAAAGGAAGACTACCTTGGTCGGCACATAGATGTCGTCCGCTGAACGCAAATTTTTATTCTTTCTTGAAAACCGGTGGGAAACATGAGATACGTGGTCGTTTTTTTATGCATATTCAATGTCGTTATGTGGATGGTGTTCCTGTGGAAGTTCAAAAAACTTTTTACCACCGACAACGTAATCGAAGAAACAAGAGTTCAATACAACAATCTTATTGCGGACATGAACAAGAACACCCATAACAACATAGTCGTTATCGAGGACAGAATCCGTTCCTTGAAAGCTCTTGTTTCTGACGCTGAAAAAAAGATAAAAATCCTGAACGACATCGAAAAAAACGGCTATGCGCTGAACGAATTTCACGAGGCAATCTCAGGGAAAAAAAGCGGCGTAACCGAAAAGAAAGTCGTGGATGCGTACAAAAAATCCAAGGGTGCATCGAACATCGAACTCGATTCATCGGTAGTGCTTTCGGGGAAAGCGCGGATAAAATCGGATGAATCCGAAGGGCAGGGGTCTTTGTTCGACGACGGAAATAAAACGATAGACACCACGGCTAAAGTCAACGTGAACTCAAAAGGGGACTCGTGGGCAGCCGTTCCTGTGGTTGTTCCGAAAGTATTCGTTCCCGAAAATCCCATTCCGAGAAAAAAGGACAGGATGGCGCAGATAGTCCGTATGTACGATTCTGGAATGACGGCGGAAGACATCGCGGAGGAACTTAGCCTTACGGATATGGAAGTTCAGTTTGCCCTTTCCTTGGAGGACAGGATATGAAGACAAAAAAATCTTATTTTGGAAGCCTATACGACGGAAAGAAGGCGTGGCTTTACACTGTCTCAAACGGTTCTATGTCTTTTACGGCATCTGATTACGGCTGCACGATTACAAGCATAGTGGTTCAAGACAGGAACAAAAACGATGTCGATGTAGTTATCGGACCTTCGACCCTTTCGGGCTATACGACAACATGGGGAAGTTTTGGAGCGATTGTGGGGCGTTTTGCCAATAGAATTGCAGGCGCAAAGTTCAGTCTTGATGGAAAGGAATATCGTCTGAACGACAACAACAACGGCTCTTCTTTGCACGGAGGTTTTCCTCGCTGGGAAAGCGAGATATGGAAAGCCGGATTTATAAAAAAAAGCGGCGGAACTGGAGTAAGGTTTTCAAAAAGTTTCCCGGACGGATACCAAGGTTTTCCGGGAAACCTGAATGTTTCGATAGAATATGTCCTTGATGAAAATGACAATCTTTCGTTGACTTACACCGCAACCACCGACAAGGCGACTCCCTTGAGTATAACAAACCACAGTTACTTTAATCTTTCAGGCTGCGGCGACATTCTCTCGGAAAAACTTGCAATAAACTCGTCTAAAATCCTTGAACTTTCAAAAAATTCCATTCCGACAGGAAAATACATTGACGTTGAAAAAACTATTTTTGATTTCAGGAAGGCAAAGCCAATCGGAGATGATATTTGTTCCCATCTTCTAAAAGAATCCCGAGGCTATGACCATTGCTACGTTACAGGCGCTTTTGATTCTTTGTCCGCCATTCCCACAAAATCCACTCCTCTTTCGAAAGCCGCGGTTCTTTTTGACGAAAGGACAGGCATAAAGATGGAACTTTCAACTAATTGCGAGGGGCTTCAGCTTTATACGGCAAACTACGTGGATTATGTTTTGGGAAAAAGCGGAGCGGTTTACCGTCCGCATTCAGCTGTCTGTCTTGAGACGCAGGCTTTCCCCGATTCTCCGAACCAAAAAAAATTCCCGGACGCGATTCTTAGACCCGGCGTGGAATACAATGCGGTTACGGTCTATTCTTTTTCGGTTCATGACGGAAAAGATTTTTGACGCTTCTTAGAAAATCTGCTTGTTTTTTCCGATGACTTTTCTGACGGAACGGTAAAAAAACATTTATTGGGTGATTTTATTTGCTCTATTTTGAAAAAATATGGAAAGATAGCCTTCGTCTTACTTGAAAAATAGCCTTTTTGGTTTTATCATTTGGTATTATATTTTGATCGACTTTAGTGGGGTGCAAATGGATATCCAATTACAAGAGTTAATTGATAGAATCAAAAAAGACGGTGTCGCATCTGCAGAATCGCAGGCGGCGGACATAGTTAAGGCTGCCGAGGAGAAGGCAAGGTCAATCGTTGGAGAAGCGGAGAAGAAGGCTGACGATATGATCAAAGTCGCTAAGGGCGAAATCTCACGGCTTGAGAAGGCAAGCGATGATGCCATAGCTCAGGCTGGAAGAAACATGCTTCTTAGTTTCAGGGAATCCCTTGTCGCAGAACTTGACAGGTTCATAAAAGACGAGACGGAAAAAGCCTACTCAAAGGACATGCTGAAAACCTTGGTTCCTGAGACTGTAAAGGCTTGGGTGAAGGACAAGGAGGCTGGAAAACTTTCCGTGATTCTTTCCGAAAAGGATCTGAAGGCTTTGGAGGACGGATTCAAGTCCGCCTTGAAAGCAGAGATTTCCGGCGGGCTTGAGCTGAAAAGCGACAGTTCCGTAACGGCTGGCTTCAGGATAGGAGTGAACGACGGCGCTGCTTTCTACGATTATTCGGCGGAATCGGTGGCGGAACTTTTTTCCGCATACCTGAACCCACGGGTCGCTTCTATAATGAAGGGTGCGGCAAAGGAATAAGCCGGTGAAAGAGCAATATTACTTGGTTTCGCAGCTTCCATTCATTTCTCCGGAAAAATCGACGTTGCCGATAACCGAAAAATATTATAGAGATCTGTGTTCCAGATTCCTTGAAGGAAAGTCAAAGGAGATTCTTGAATCTCTTTCCCTTGAGCCTTCAAAAGAGCCGGAAAGCACCGGTTCGTCTTTTCTTGACGCATGGTATGAGCATGAAAGGGCGCTTAGGTTCGCTCTTGCGCAGGTACGTGCCCAGAAACTCAAAAAAGATTTGGGGACTCTTCCTGTGAGCATAACCGCTGATATTGTGCAGGCGGCAAGGACCGCGGTCGGAATGGACAGCCCCCTTCTTGCGGAGCAGTTCCTTTACGAATACAGGCTTTCTGCCCTTGAGAAATTCCAGCCCTTGGACATCTTCTGCGAGGACTATGTTTTTGCGTATGGAATAAGGCTCATGCTCGTGCAAAGGATAAAGGCTTTTGATAAGGAAAAGGGAACCGCTTCCTATCACAGAATCTATGACACTATACTTGGAGAAAAATCATGACGGATACAAAAGGAAAGGTAGTCGGCATCAACGGTAACATGGTTTCCGTGGAATTCGACGGAAACGTTTCCATGAACGAAGTTGCCTACGTTAATGTCGAAGGCAAGAAACTCAGGGGCGAAATAATCCGTGTCCGCGGAAACATAGCCCAAATGCAGATTTTTGAGATGACACAGGGAATCAAGACCGGTGACATTGTAGAATTCACCGGAAACATGCTCTGTGCGTTGCTTGGTCCGGGACTTTTGGGACAGGTTTATGACGGTCTTCAGAATCCGCTTCCTCTTGTGGCGGAAAAGGCAGGATTCTTCCTTGAAAAGGGGGTCTATCTTGACCCGTTGGACAAAGATGCGAAATGGGACTGGACCCCATCCGTAAAAGTCGGCGACAAGGTTTTTAGGGGAGATTCTATAGGAACTGTTCCCGAAGGACCTTTCAAACACAAAATTTTGGTTCCGTTCGGTCTTATGGGCTCTTTTACGGTAAAGGAAGTTACCCCGGCGGGCTCTTACAAAATAACGGATAGAATGGTTTTGGTCACGGATGAAAAAGGCATTGAGCATGAGCTTACAATGTGCTTTGAATGGCCTGTAAAACGCGCCGTTGACTGCTATGCGGAACGTCTTGCTCCGACTGAAACTATGGTAACAAAAACACGTCTTATAGACACGTTTTTCCCGGTTTCAAAAGGCGGAACATACTGTATACCGGGGCCTTTCGGTGCGGGAAAAACTGTTATACAGCATACGACAAGCCGCAATGCGGACGTAGATATAGTTATTATAGCTGCGTGCGGAGAACGTGCGGGTGAGGTTGTTGAGACCATAAAAGAGTTCCCGGAACTTAAAGATCCGCGTACAGGCGAATCTTTGATGAAAAGAACTGTGATTATCTGTAACACTTCTTCAATGCCGGTTGCAAGCCGAGAAGCTTCCGTGTACACGTCAGTGACGCTTGCAGAATATTACAGGCAGATGGGACTTCACGTTCTTTTGCTTGCCGATTCAACGAGCCGCTGGGCGCAGGCGTTAAGGGAAATGTCGGGAAGGCTTGAAGAGATTCCGGGCGAAGAAGCGTTCCCTGCATATCTTGAGTCCTATATAGCAGCATTCTACGAACGGGCCGGATATGTAAGGCTCAGAAACGGCGAAAAAGGCTCCGTAACCATCGGAGGAACTGTCTCTCCTGCGGGCGGAAACTTTGAAGAACCTGTTACCCAGGCGACGCTCAAAGTTGTCGGCGGTTTTCACGGTCTTACGCGAGAGCGTTCAGACGCAAGAAAATTCCCTGCGATAGACCCTTTGAACTCTTGGTCAAAGTATAATTCCGTTATCAGGAATGATTGGGTTTCATATGCCCGCAAAGTGTTCAAATCAGGTGTTGAGGTTAACCAGATGATGAAAGTCGTCGGCGAGGAAGGAACTACAACCGAAGATTTCGTGCTTTACATGAAAAGCGAATTCCTTGATGCCGTCTACTTCCAGCAGAACTCGTTTGACGAAGTTGATGCTGCGGTTTCGGTCGAAAGGCAGACATACACTTTCGCAAGGGTTCTTAAAGTCCTGGCTTCCGACTTTGAACTTTCCGACAAAGATGAAGTCCGTTCGTTCTTTAATAAACTTAGACAGTCATTTCTTGACTGGAACTACATCGCCGAGAACACGGATGCTTACAAGGCTAAGGAAAAGGAAATCGAGGAACTCTATGCTTCGAAAAACGGAAAAATCAAGGACGAGGCGGCAGAGCTTCTGAAGGATGGTGAATAATGAACAAAGTTTACAGTAAAATAGAATCCATCGTTGGCAGCGTAATAACTGTAAAAGCTCTTGGAGTTTCGTACGGCGAACTTGCCGAAATCGAAACCTCCTACGGTAAATCCCTTGCCGAAGTGAACAAAATTGACGGAGATGTTGTTTCGCTCCAGGTGTTCGCAGGCGGACGAGGTGTATCTACGGGCGACCACATACGTTTCCTTGGACATCGAATGGAAGTCTCGTTCAGCGAAGACCTTTTGGGACGCATATTCAACGGTTCTGCAGAACCTAGGGATAACGGACCTTCATTGGCGGACAATCTTATCGCGATTGGCGGACCTTCTGTAAATCCGTCAAAACGAATAATGGCACGCCGCATGATAAGAACCGGAATTCCGATGATTGATATGTTCAATACATTGGTCGTGTCGCAGAAACTTCCGATTTTTTCAATTTCCGGAGAACCTTATAACCAGCTTCTTGCACGAATTGCAATGCAGGCGGAAGTCGATGTGATTGTGCTTGGCGGAATGGGACTTAAATACGACGACTACCTTTATTTCAAGGAAACGCTCGAAAACGGCGGAGCTCTTTCAAGGACGGTTATGTTCGTTCATACTGCGGCTGACCCTACGGTTGAATGTCAGAAAATTCCGGATCTTTCGCTTGCGGTTGCCGAACAGTTTGCCCTTCAGGGAAAGGACGTCCTTGTCCTTCTTACCGACATGACAAACTTCGCCGACTCCATGAAGGAAATCGCAATCACGCAGGAGCAGGTTCCGTCAAACCGAGGATACCCCGGAGACCTTTATTCGCAGCTTGCAGCCCGATACGAAAAGGCTGTCGATTTTGACAGCGCAGGTTCTGTAACCGTTCTTGCCGTTACCACAATGCCGGGAGACGATGTAACCCATCCTGTACCTGACAACACGGGTTACATAACCGAAGGACAGTATTATCTGAAAGGCGGACGAATCGAGCCTTTCGGTTCTCTTTCCCGTTTGAAGCAGAACGTTAATAATTCCACGCGCGACGACCACCGGGCTTTGATGGACGGAATGATCCGTCTTTACGCAAACTACAAGGACACTCTTGAGAAAAAGTCGATGGGATTCAATATGTCGAGCTGGGACGAAAAACTTCTTGCGTTCGGCGGCGAGTTTGAGGACGAGATGATGGATCTTTCAAAGAACATAAAACTGGAGGATGCGCTTGACTTGGGCTGGAAGATTCTTTCAGACTGTTTTGAGCCGTCCGAGACGGGAATAAAGTCGGCTTTGGTCGAAAAATACTGGCCGAAAAAGAGCTGATTTTAAGGAAACCGTATGGCAAAGATTAAGCTGACAAAAAACGAGCAGAAAGTCCAAAAAGATGCGCTGAAAATGTATCAGCGTTATCTTCCGACTTTGACGCTTAAAAAACAGCAGCTCCAAACGGAAATCCGCACTATCGAAGCCAAGGCAAAGGAAGTGCGTTCAAGGCGCATTAAACTTGAGAAGGAATTCGATGAATGGATTTCTGTTTTCGGCGAGGCGGATGCGTTCAAGAGCGGAATGGTGTCTGTGAGGAACATCAAAAAAGGTTTCGGAAACATAGCGGGAGTCGCTATCCCCATATATGAGGGCGCTGATTTCAGCCGCGGCGACTACGATTTGTACGAGACTCCGCTTTGGATTGACATGGCTGCCGACAGAATGGAAAAAGCCCTGTCGCTGGATCTTGAGGCGGAAGTGCTTGACGAGCAAGTGCGGCTTCTTTCAAAGGAACTTCGCACCACCACTCAAAGGGTAAACCTTTTTGAAAAGGTGAAGATTCCTGAGACAAAGGCGAACATCAAAAAGATTTCCGTATATCTTGGAGACGAGCAGGTGGCGGCTGTGGTTCGAAGCAAAATCTCAAAGAAAAAACTGCAAGCCGCATCGGATGCAAAGAAGGAGGCTGAGGCATGATAGTTTCCATGAAAAAAGTCTCCATTGTAGTCCTGAGCAGGGAACGAAAGGAAGCGTTGAGACATCTAAAGAAAGTCGGAGTTATGCACCTTGAAAGCCTTGAAGGTTCGGGGGAAACCCTTTCGGGATATAAAGAAGAAGCCTCGCGCGCTTTTTCGGCGGCGGCGATTCTTGAGGAGATAAAAAATCCTAAAAAAGTTACGAAGGTGTCAAATCTTTCCGACTCGGAACTTTCAAAGAAATGCGCCATGGTGATTGAACTTTCCGAAAGAAAGAAAAAACTTCTTGAGGAAATCGCAAGCTATTCTGCAGAACTTGAGCGTCTTTCGGCTTGGGGTGAGGTCGATCCCGATGATTTTTCATATCTTGACGGAAAAAACATATCGCTTAGGATGTTCGAGATTCCAGAGGCAAAGTACGACGAACTTTCGGACGAACTGAAAACCGTTCTTGTGAACCGATTCAGGAAAATCGCAAGGTTTTTGCTTATTGACGCACCTTCAGAAAGACCTTCTTCTCTTCCTCCGGAGGCGTTCGCAGTTCCACTTCCTGGCGTTTCCACAAAAAAAATCAAGGAAAAGATAGAAAGTTCAAGGCGTGAGATTTCGTCCATCGAAAAAACGCTTTCAGGCGAAACCGTATATCGTCCTCAGATTGAAAGCCTCATAAAGAAACTTGAAAAGGACATTCAGTTCGAGAACGTGTATTCGGGAATGGGAAAAGAGAACGGCGACAAGGACACCGACCTTGCATGGCTTACGGGCTTTGTTCCGGTGGATTCCATCGCCGCTTTCAAGGCTTCCTGCGCAGAAAATTCGTGGGCATATGCCGTTTCAGATCCGAGCGAGGATGACGAAGTTCCTACAAAACTCAAGAACAATCCTTTGGTGAGCCTTATATATCCGCTCACGGATTTTTTGGGAACTGTTCCGGGCTATCGAGAATACGATATATCAGGCTGGTTTCTTTTGTTCTTTACTGTGTTCTTCGGAATGATTTTCGGGGACGGAGGCTACGGGCTTTTGGTGTTCGTGCTGGGACTTTTCATGGCTTTGAAAGGCGCAAAAAAAGGCGGCTCTCCGCTTGCGGGTTTGGTAACCTTGCTTGGGCTTTCAACGGTCGTGTGGGGGACTGTAACCTGCACATGGTTCGGGCTAACGCCGGAGCAGCTTCCTTCATGGTTGAAAGGGCTTTCCGTTCCGCCGATTTCAAACGCATATTCGGATGTGAACTGGCTTCCTTTCTGGACAAGCGATCCTTCAAAGGGAACTCTTACGACGGCGCAGAATCTTCAGATTTTCTGCTTCACGCTTGCGTTCCTTCAGCTTTCGGTCGCCCATTTCAAGGGAATCGCAAGGAACATCGCAGGAAAATCCCTGAAGTGGATAGGAGAATTCGGTTCTCTTCTTCAGCTGTGGGGAATGTTCTACGTTGTTCTTAGCATGGTCGTAAGTTCCACGATTTTCGGATTTTCTGAAATCATCTACGGCGTTCCGGTCGGAAAGGTTTCCGTCGCGCTTGTCGGCGTTGGATTTTCCATGAGTTTTGTCTTCAGCAATTATGAAGGAAACATCGGGGAATCCATAATGGCGAGCGTAAAGGGAATAATTTCAGTGCTTCTTGGAGTGGTGAATGTTTTTTCCGACATAGTTTCTTATATCCGTCTTTGGGCGGTAGGTCTTGCGGGTGCGGCTATCTCGAACACAGTGAACTCTATGGCAGGTCCTCTTCTTGGACACGCCATAACCTTCCTTGCGTTCGTGGTCCTGATTCTGTTCGGTCATGGACTTAATATGATACTGAACCTTCTTTCTGTTATTGTTCATGGCGTTCGTCTGAATACGTTGGAATTTTCTACGCATCTGGGAATGTCATGGTCCGGCTTTAAATACAGTCCTTTCTGTGAGAAGGACTAAAAACATTCTTCTGTTTGAAGAATTATAATGAAATTTAGTCAATATTAGGAGATTTTGATTATGTTCGATTTCGGTATGTTGGGTGCTGCTGTTTGTATGGGTATTGCCGCCATCGGTTCGGCGATTGGTATAGGAATCGCAGGACAGGGCGCGATAGGTGCGTGGAAGCGTTGCTACGTGAACAATAAGCCTGCTCCGTTCATCCTTACTGTGTTCGCCGGAGCTCCGTTGACCCAGACAATCTACGGTTTTCTTCTTATGCAGAGCATGTCTGCTTCTCAGAAGACACCGGGATTTCTTTTGGGACTTGGAATCGCTTCAGGTCTTGCGATGTGTTTTTCTGCGATTGCGCAGGGAAAGGCAGGAGCTGCAGGAAGCGATGCCCTTGGTGAGACGGGAAAAGGTTTCGCCCAGTACATAATGGTTGTAGGTCTTTGCGAGACGGTCGCTCTTTTTGCGATGGTCTTCTCTATGATTGTCTGCTAGGCTTTTTGAAACACTGAAAAATACTTATTCAGTAAAGACGTGCGCATCCCGCACGTCTTTTTTTTTGTGAGGAATATTTGTATAATCTTTTTCATGAAAGAATTCAAAAAGCCCCGGCTTGTTTTTATCGGAGGGACGGGGAACGTTCGGAAAGTCGGATTTGGCGGAGACGAGCCTATAACCATACAGACAATGTGGAAGGAAGGCATAGAAAACATTGATTCCGACGACGGTGCGCTTCATGAAACGTTGAAGAAAATCAACGAACTTAAATCGCTTGGCTGCGACATTATCCGTTTTGCGGTCCCGAACATGAAAAGTGCGAAAAGCCTTATTAAGATTCAGAAAAATACCGATGTTCCGCTTGTTGCGGACATACATTTTGACCACAGACTTGCGCTGGAATGTCTGAACGGCGGCATTCCTAAAATCCGCATAAATCCGGGAAATATCGGAAACAGCGAAAAAGTAAAGGAAGTGGTCTTTCTTGCGCTCAAGAAAAATGCCGCCATAAGGATTGGGGTGAACTCGGGAAGCCTTCCGAAAGATTTGGCTTTGAAAGTGGCGGACGGAAAAATGACCAGGGCGGAGGCGCTTTCAGAAACTGCGGCAAGGGAATGCGCCGCATTCGATTCGTTGGGTTTTGACCGGTATGTTGTAAGCATGAAGGCATCTTCCGTTCAGGAGACTGTGGAAGCAAACGAGTGTTTTGCAAAAAACTACGACGCTCCGCTCCATATCGGAGTTACGGAGGCAGGTCCTCTTATCACGGGAATAGTAAAGTCCACGATGGCGTTCTCGCGTCTTCTTTGCGAGGGCATAGGCTCTACCATAAGAGTAAGCCTTTCCTCATCGCCTGAAAACGAGATAATAACGGGCCGTGAAATCCTTCATGAATGCGGACTTAGAAAAGGCGGAATCACTCTCATAAGCTGCCCGAGGTGCGGAAGGGAAGGCTTTGATGTTCATGCGTTTGTCGAGCGCTGGCAAAATGAGCTTCTTTCTATGAAAAAAGATATAAGCGTGGCTGTGATGGGTTGCGCCGTGAACGGTCCGGGAGAAGGCAGGCATGCTGACATTGGAATCGCAGGTAGCGGAAACAAGGCGATAATTTTCAGGAAAGGCGAAATAATCCGAACGATAGACGCAAAGGATGCCGATAAAATATTCAGAGAAGAGTTGGAATCTCTTGTCAATAAAGGCTAAAAGGTATGGAAATGAGAAGACTTCTGTTCGGCATCTTAGTTTTTTTTGTAAGTTTTGGATTTTGTTTTTCAGTTCAGCCGGAAAAACCGGACTACATCATGAACGACAGGCGCATATTCGAGGAGGCCAGGATTTCCTTTGAAGTGCAGGAATACGGAAATTGCCTGAACCTGTGCGAGAGAGCCGAATACGCGCGAAGAGCCAAGACGGAATGGGAGGTCTACACCTTAAAGAATTCGTTCAAGCCTGCGGAGGTAAAGATTCGGGGCGATGTGATAGATGAAGTTGTTCCCGTCCTTGAGGAGCGGCAGGATTTTGACGCTCTTGAGATAATCGACCGCTACAGAAAATATTACGGGCTTGAGCGTTTCGATTTTTCGTGCAAAAATTTAATAGATTTCATAAAATCAAGGAAAACTTTTCCGGAGGCTTCGTTTCTGAAGGGGCGTGTATATCAGCTTGAAGGCGAATACGGTGTGGCGGAAAAACTTTTTCTTCAGGCTTTGGAAAATTCCGGCATACTTGATGTTCCTGACGAACGGTATGACATCCTTTATGCGCTTTCGGAAATAAATTTCACGCAGAATGATTTCAGAAAATACGAGGAATATCTTCTTTTGATATTAAGCGAGGATTCCGCCTACAGGGATTCTTCGCTAATCGCGGCGATGCGGAACACAATCGAAAGCAAAAAGTCCGACTGCATGGAAAAATTTTTCAAAATGTACAGGGCTGGAAACTACAGGCTTTTGCGGGCGTATTTCAGTCTTGCAGGCTATTATCTTTCAAAAAACGAGAGGAAGAAGGCTTTGACCTGCGTCTCACTTGGAAGTCTTACGGCGTTCACAAAAATTTACGACATAGTTTCAAAGCGAAATCCTGAGTTTGAATATTCGGGCTTTTCCGAGCTTTTGAAGGAAGCTTCCACGTATTCAGACATTGTGGAGTGGGGGAAGAACAACGACGTGTGGAAGGGCTTCAATGATTTTGCCGACGAGGCGTACAGGTCTTCGTGTCCGATATTTTCCGTGAACCTGTACAGCGCACTGAAAAATTCAAGCCCTGAAGAATACTGGCGGCTTGATGCGGAAAAAAAACTTGAGAAAATTAATGGAGATTCTCAATAGTGAAGCCCGATTCCTATCGATATTTCGTATGGCTTTGAGTTTCTCCAGTCCTGGTTCAGTTTTCCTTTCAGTCCGGGCATTGTCTGGCTGAGGTCCAGCCCGAAACTTCCACGCACCACCATTCCTTTCCACTTTAGCGGATATACAATCGCTTCGATTCCCGCAGCGTAAAAACCGTCCCTGTAGTCAAAATTAAGTCCGGTGGCTTTGTTTCTGTAAAGTGCGATGTCCAAAAACGGCGAGAGGTGGAATTCCATGTTGAAGTATTTGGCAATCTTTTTTATGCGTGGAACTTTCTGCATGAATGACATCTCGTCCCATTTTGCAAGGAAAATCCGTACAGGAAAATCGAAGTTCAGGACTACGGCGGCAGGACTTTCGCAGGCTTTTTTGTCGGCGGCTGTGCTTGCTGTCGAATAGTACTGCTCGTCCCTGATTCCCCTCAGCCTTTCTCCGAAAGACGAGTTCCCGTTCAGATATGCAAAAACGTATGCATTGGCGGAAATACCCAGATATTTGAACGCCTTGAAAAATTTAAGTTCCCCTGAAATTCCCGGAATGAAATCCAGTTTTTGGACATTGTACGAAAAACTTTGCGTGAGTGAAACCGAAACTCCGTTTCTGAAATTGCCCATCCAGTCTATCCGTGAAGTTGAGAATGTCTGTCCGAGCGAAAGCACCGGACTCATCAGATCTTCGTTCAGGTTTGAAATTCCGTCTGTGTCCCAGTTGAATTTTCCGTTGAAATACAGGGTGTAGTATATGTTTCCCCAGTTTTTTATTTTTTGTATCACGATAGGAACAGAAATTTTCGCCTCTTCGACAAAATATGTTCCGTCTCCGTAATGGACATTCGTGCCGTTAACGTCGGCATCTTCGTAATCCAGATTCCGTATGAATGACTGGTAGAAATCCAGCTTTACGGAAAACCTTTCGAACGGAAGAGAAAGTTCAAGCCCTGTCTTGAAGTTCCATTCCGGGGTGTTTTTTCCGATTGTGTATGAGATGTTGTAGTCGTTCATCCATACGGAGTCGAATATGCCCAACTTGAACGGAACTTCAAAGTTCATGTCAAGGCCGAATTTGTAATCGTATTTTGTTTCGTCTTTGGATGCGATGGCAAAGTTCAGGTCTCCGGACATGGTTTCAAGCGTTCCGAAGAAATTTGAGTCCTTTGTCTTCAGTTTTAGGGCGAATCCGCTGTTCGAGTCGTATTTGGGATACGGCATAAGAAGAAAATGAAGCGAATTGCTTACAGAAACATTAAGGTTTACAAAATAAAACTTCTCTTCTGCTGAAATGGCGTTTTCATTCTCTTCAAGAGAAATTACTTCATTTTCTTCGAGCTGAACATTTTCATCAGGCACTTCGTCTTCGATTTTTATTTTGTTTTCTTTTTCATCTATATCCGCTTCTTCAAGAGAAAAATCCACCTGAATTTTCTCGAACGCCCTTGTGTTTTCAAGCCTTTTTTTATAGTCATTTATGTATGTCATAAGTTCATCTTCGCTTGAAAATATTTTCTTTTTGTCTACGGGAACTTTAGTCCTTAGAGCATATTCTTTTGTTGAGCCCGAGATGTCGTAGGTAATTTTTCCGATTTGATATAAGTCCGCATGAGCAGAAAAGCATATAAGAGCGGCAAGGAAAATAAAAAACGATTTTTTTACATTTTTACAAAACATTTAATATGCGCCTTTTCCGTTCAGTACTACCCAAACGGTTTTTATTATTATCCATATGTCAAGCCACACTGACCAGTTCTGAATGTAGTATGTGTCAAGGTTTATGCGCTCTTCGTATCCCGTGTCCGACCTTCCCGAGATCTGCCACATTCCCGAAAGTCCCGGTGTAACGCTTAAAATATATTCCGCGCTTCCATAGTATTGTTCGATTTCGTCCTGCGTTACCGGGCGGGGGCCTATGAAACTCATGTCTCCAAAAAGGATGTTAAAAAACTGCGGAAGTTCGTCAAGACTTGTTTTTCTAAGAAATTTACCGAATTTAGTAACCCTCGGATCGTCTGTGAATTTTCTGTCCTTTTTCCATTCCATAGCACGTTCGGGATCTGTTTTAAGGATTTTTTCAAGCCGTTCCGCGCTGTCTTTGTACATGGAGCGGAATTTCCAGCATTTGATTGCCTTGCCGTTTTTCCCGACCCTTGTATGTCCGAAAAACGCAGGTCCAGGGGAGGTAAGTTTTACAAGAATCGAAATTAAAAGCGTTATAGGAATCACAAGCGGGGACGATATAATCAGCAAAAAAAGATCAATCAGTCTTTTGAAAAAAAGATTGTATTTTTTTGTAAGTTCATGGGTTGCGGAAAATGCAAGAATTCCTCCCATGTCCCTAAGCTGCAATGACGCTGAAAGGGAATCCTGATTTTTTGAGCAGGTTATAACGTATCTGTAATACGCCGCGATTGACCTTTTTTCCCCTTCGTAGTCGCACATTATGGCAACTTTTATCTTAAGTTTTTTTATGGTCTCAAGGATTTCTTTTGAATCAGGGAAGACGGGTATTTCTTTGTGCATGGAACATTCTTTTGCCTCGCTGTCGATTATGACGGAAGGCTTGTAGCCCAGTGATTTTCTTGTAAGAAGGCGTTCTATGACTGTGTTCGCGCTGTCTGAAGTGCAGTAGATTACCGCCGGAACTCCCCACCATCTGCATTTTCCGAACAGATGTTTTGCAACTTCCCTGAATCCCGGAACTAAAATGGTTGTGAAGGGAATTGCGAGCATGAACGAGATTATTATCGCCGCGTCGGAGCTGTCTTTTATGATTTTGTTCGAGATTATGGATGTTATTATGTTGCTTGAGTCCTGAAACATGACATTTATGCAGATTCCGCAAAAGCACAGTCCAGAACACAAAGATATTCTTTTTACTTCGTCGGCAGGATTTACCATAATTCCCGGATAAAGGTCTGCCATATAGTATACAACGAGAATCAGCGGAAAATAGTAGCTGTAAAGCACGAAGGATTTGAAATTTATTTCATTTGGGGCAAACAGGTTTACTATGAAAAACGAAAGTCCTATGCATGAAAGCAGCATGAAAAAATCGGCGAACATTATCATAAGACCGGACAGAAACGAACTTGTTCCGTTCCTGTAGGTTTTCTTGAAATACATTCTGAATTCTTCGTTCGTCATGGCTTGTATTATAGTTAAATTTTTGATGATAGTCTATTGAAATAAAAACGCGCATGAAAACCAATTTTTACGTATTTTTTTTTATTTCAGCGTTCGGATATGAAAAACACAGTTTTTTTAAGAGAATCCGTTTTATCTTATTTTTATTTTTTCTGCCGTCTGTTCTACAAGGGCGGAAAACTCTTTTTTAAAACGCTCTTCGGTAAAACTTCTTGCGTGAGCTATAATCGTGTCTTTTTCAAAAATGCCTTTATCGTCAAGTTCTTCAAAACGATTTATAGCTTTTGAAAGGCTTTCTGTTTCCTGCTTATCAAAAAATATTCCCGTTTTTCCGTCTATTACAGTTTCCAAAGCACCGCCCCGTCCGAAGGCGATTACAGGAGAGCCGCATGCCTGGGCTTCAAGCGGAGTCAAGCCGAAGTCTTCTTCGGCGCAGAATATCAAAGCTTTGCATCGTCTAAGGTAAAAAAGCACTTCCTCGTCGGGAATGCGTCCTTTAAATTCGATATTGCCTGAGTTTTTTGCAAGTTTTTTGAGTTTTTCGGATTCAGAACCGCTTCCTATCACCACTAGTTTTTTTCCAAGTGCCATGCATGCGCTTATCGCGAGGTCGGCTCTCTTGTATGGCACAAGACGGCTGAAAAATACGTAGAAATCTTCTCTTTGGGAAACCGAATCGTCTGCACTGAACCTTGAAACGTTCACCGGAGAATAGATTACGGATGCGTCCCTGTTCCAGAATCTTTTTATCCTTCGCGCGATGTATTTTGAGTTTGCTACGATTGCATCAATCCTTTGGGAACTTATGTAGTCCCATTGCCTGATTTCGCCTATCCATCTGTCCATGAAAAACCGTGTAAGTTTTCCGCTTCTTTTTCTGTAGTCGAAAAAAAGATCCCAGGCGTAGCGCATGGGAGAGTGTATGTATGCTATATGCGGAATATGAGGCGGAACAATCACTCCCTTGGCGCACGAGGACGAGGAACTTATCACAAGGTCATAGCCTGAAAGATCAAAGGATTCGAACGCCTTCGGCATGAACTTTAGGAGTTTGGTATAGATTTTTGTGGAAAATGGAAGCCTTTGGATTTTTGACGTAAAGATTTTTGTCTCTTCAAAATGTCCCTTCATCTTTTTTTTATCGTGAACCAGGGTAAACATGTCCGCTTCCGGATACATCCTCAGCAACAGTTCGACAAAGGTTTCCGCTCCGCCGTAATTTGTGAGCCAGTCATGCACGATAGCTACTTTCATTTTTGTTCCGCCGTCTCAAGTTTTTTTGCAAAGTCAAGGAGCGAGTGTTCTTCCGTGATAAGCACGCTTTCCATGCATCCTGCGTTTTTCCCTGCCTGTATGTCGTTTTCGCCGTCACCTACCATGTATGATTTTGATAAGTCTATGTTGAAATCCTTTGCCGCTTTCAATATCAGACCGGGTTTTGGCTTCCGGCAGTCGCAGGCCGTCTTGTATTCAGGTCTTTCTCCCGGAAAACCTTTGTCCGTGTGGTGCGGACAGAAGTATATTGCATCGACGAAAGCTCCTTCTTTTCCAAGTTCGTTTTCCATCTTGTCGTGGATTTTTTGGAGTTCCTCGAATGTGCAGTCTCCGCGTGCTATTACCGGCTGGTTTGTTACGACAATTGTAAGATATCCGGATTTGTTGATTTTTTTTATCGCCTCTGCCGCTCCGGGAAGAAGTTCAAGCTCGGATGCGTTTTTTACAAATCCTGTGTGTCGGTTTATCGTTCCGTCTCTGTCGAGGAACACAGCCTTCTGTCTGTTTGAAAGGTTTCTTGCACGGACTTTACCTGTCTTTATGTCCGATTCGGTTTCAGAATAACGCTCCGGAGTTCCCATATCCTTTATGTATTCTGGAGTTCTGTACGCAAAGATTTTTCCGAGGGCGATGTTCGGCTTTAGCACGTCTCGGTCAAGGTCTATCTTATCGGGCGTTTCGGGATGCCGAGGAACAAAGTTTTCCGCCGTTTTTCTTAGAAGTTCCGGAGAAATTATCTGGATTCCTGCGTTTACAAGATTTCTGCAGTATGTCCTTTCGTCTTCTTTTGAAAGCCATTTTACAATGCGGGATGTGTCTTCCGGAAGTCCGCCGATTTTTTTTGGCGGAAGGATTTCTGTTACTATGAGGGAAGAATCGTACGGATGTCCGTTCGGATGAGCCATAAGGCTTCCCCAGGCATTTTTTTCTTTATGGAATGAGATGAACCTTTCAAAATCGATGTCGAAAATGACATCTCCGCATAGAAGAATAAAATCTTCGTCCAACACAGTATTTGTTTTTATCGAGGAAAGGTCTTTTCCGTCGAGCATTTTGAACAGCGCACCCGCCGTTCCCAAGGGTACTTCCTCAGTGAAATAGTCAATGTTTACGCCGAAATCTTTTCCGTCCTTGAAAAAATCTTTTATAACGTCTCCAAGGTAGCCTACACCTATAGTTATGTCGGTAAGACCGTAATTACTCAGATTTTCAATCTGATATTGAAGAATCGGCTTTCCGCAGATTTCAATCATGGGCTTCGGAACATCGCTTCTTACCGTACGGATTCTTGTTCCTTTTCCGCCTGCCATTATTACAGTTTTCATTAAGTCTGTCCGATAAAATTATTCTTTCCAGAAATGCTCTTCCGCTTCAAGGCAGAGGGCATGGTATACGGGTAGGTGAAGTTCCTGAATCATGAATGTTTCGTTAGCCGGAACTACTATGCTGATATCCGAAAGTTTTTTGAGTTTTCCGCCGTCTCTTCCCGTAAGGGCGATTGTGGTAAGCCCTTTAGCTTTTGCGACCGCCGCCGAATACACGATGTCTTTTGAGTTTCCGGATGTTGATATTCCCAAAAAAACGTCCCCTTTTTTTCCGTAGCCGTTTACCTGCTGGGCGAACATCACGTTTCCGTCAACATCGTTCAGACTTGCTGTCATAAGGGCTGAGTTGTTCGTGAGCGCTATTGCAGGAAGGGAACCTTGAAGTTTATCGGAAAGATATGTTCCCGTTTCTTCGTCGATTTTTTTTATTGAATCAAGAAATTCTTTTGAAGGAAGCCGTTTTTTGCAGAAGGATTTTAATAGTTCTCCTGTTATATGGTCGCTGTCGGCTGCACTTCCGCCGTTTCCTGCAACAAGGAGTTTTCCGCCGTTTTCAAACGATTCAATAAGGCTAAAAGCCGCCTTTTCGATGTCTTTTTTGCACGTTTCAAGGAAAGGGTATCTTGAGCAAAGCTGATCTATGTATTTCATTTTGATTCCTCGCTGTCTTCTGCGGTGTAGTATATTATTTTTGTTCCTTCGTTTTCGAATTTGAACGGAACTTGCATTTGATCTTTTAGGGCGTTTCTAACATTTTCCTGTTTTTCCTTTGGAACATAGAAAAGAAGAAAGCCGCCTCCGCCCGCGCCTAGAAGTTTTCCGCCAAGAGCGCCCGCATCCATCGCTTTTTTGTACTGTTCGTCTATGGAATCGGTAGAGATTCCTTCAGATATTCCTCTTTTAAGATGCCATGAATAGTCCAAGAGAGTTCCGAATTCGTCAAGGCTTTTATTTCCGTCGCTTAGAATTTTTTGTGCTTCGTCCACAAGCGAATAAATCTCAAGAAGTTCTTTTGTTTTTTCCTTCATCGATTTTTCCGTGCCTTTTTGAATGTCGCTTGAAAATCTGCTGAATCCCGTAAAAAAAAGCATTAGGTTTTCGTTCAGAGCATTTTTTCTTTGAACGCTCATGACAACGGGACTTACAGTGTAGCCATCCTTTGAAAAATCTATCCTGTTGAAGCCCCCGAACGAGGCTGCTATCTGATCCTGAATTCCGCCAGCTTCTTCGCACAGCGTGCGTTCAAGATATATTGCATCGTCGGAAAGTTTTTTCTTGTCTGCGTATTTTCCTTTTAGGGCGTAGAATGCACCGAGCATTCCCACAGCGAACGAAGATGATGTTCCGAGTCCGCTTCTTGCAGGAAGGTCAGCCTCGTATGTCATACGAATCCGCTCCATTTTAAGCCATTTCATTGCATTCCTTATAGCCGGATGGCGGATTTCGTCCGCGTCGTTAACTTTTTCTTCTTTTGAATATGTAAGATGCGTTTTGTATTCGAAAAACGGCGGAAGTTTTCTTACTGTAACGTATGCGTACTTGTCGAAGGTGGTGCTTAGAACAGCTCCTCCATGCTCGTTAAAAAATCCGCTGAAATCAGTGCCGCCTCCGAAAAACGACATTCTGAACGGTGTCTTGGTTATAATCATAGTGACGATTATAATCTAATTAATATTTGATTTCAACGAATTTCGGATTATGGAATATGTCCTTCGGAACGAGTAGATTTCAGGAATTCCTTTTGGCGGTTCTTTTTTAAAGGACTCTGTAATTTTTTTTGCAAGGTCTTTTTCGTCGTCCGCCCTAAAAAAGGTCACGGGAAAATTTTCGTAAATTTCTTTGAACACGGGAATGTCGGAAAGGACTACGTTCGTTCCCGCTTGAAGAGCTTCCAGCGGAGGAAGACCGAATCCTTCGTAAAGTGACGGCTGGACAAGCAGTGCCGATTTTCCGTAAAGATTGTTCAGTTCTTCGTCGCTGATTCTTCCCGTAAAGTCCACAGTGCCTTTGGGCATTCGGGAAATCTTTTCCGCTATTCCGCTGTCGCCTGTTCTGAAGTTTTCCGCGTTTCCGACTATCATAAGTTTTGCAGCAAGTCCTGTTTTTCTTGCTTCAAGAAATGCCGGAATCAGCGTGTGAAGTCCTTTGTGCTTTTTTATATTTCCGACAAAAAGAATCGTGTTATCTTTTTTTATTTTTTCGCCGGATTTATTTTTAGAGCTTATCCATTCGGGAACTGCGCTGTACGTTACCGTAACGTCTTTTTTTGTCTTAAGATGACGGATTATTCTTTCTTTTGAAAATTCTGAGACTGTGAATATTACAGAAGATTTTTTTGCCGCATGAATGTAGAACATTTTTCTTACGGCTGTTCCTATTTTTCCTGCGATGCTCGGAACGTCAAGAAAAATTACGTCATGTATTGTAGAAAATATAGGAATTTTTATTCCGCTTGGAATATTGCAGTACGGGCTGTAGTATGCATTGCAGGAATTTATTGCTTTGGAAATTTTTTTAGGAAAAAACAGAAGTTCCTTTGCGCTGAATGTCTTTACATTGCATTCAATAATTTTTACATTTTTTGCTTCGTAGCGGGAAATATCGTCTTTCCGTCCTATCAAAAGGCATTCGTTTTCTTTTATGAAAAACGGAATCAGGGAAGAAATGTACGAACCTATTCCGCCGGAACCTATCATTCTGCAGTCTATCGCTATTTTCATTCCTTGATTGTATCAGAAAATTTTTTCTTGTAGTAGAAGTTCTTTTGCGAATGAAGTTGAACTAGCTCTTAGCGGCGCCCGGACCTCTTTACCGCATAAAGAATCACCGCCATAAAATACGGGAACGATGAAAGAAAAAGTACGGCTTTTTCTTTTACAGAAAGAAATTCTGCTTTTGAAAGATGTTTTTTTGCATATAAAAGTTCGGCGGAAGAAAGAACATCTTTTAGTTCCTTTCTGAAAAGTTTGAACGGAAGAGCGTTGTTTTTGTGGGCAAAATGCTTTTTTAAAAGCGAAAGAAAATGCCTGAAAATCGCATATCTAAGGGAATCTTTTGTGATTTTTTCCATGTCAGGTTTTTCTGCTTTGTAAAAAACTTCCGAAGCAGTGTCAAAATCTTTAAGCTCAAGATACCTTTTTGAAAGAGAATCGGAACAGACTTGATAATTGTAAAGAGCTTTGTTTTCATATACGAATTTTTCTACAAAATTGAAGTATTCCCAGCAAAAAAACGTGTCTTCTCCCGTTTTCAATTCCGTGTTAAAAAAAATCCGGTTTTCCCTGATTATAGACATCTTAAAAAGTTTGTCCCACGGCGTTCCCATTCCAATAAAGTCTGTTTCAAAATCGGTAAGCCGGTTACAAAAACAGCCTGCCTGAAGCATTTTTATTTCTTTTGGCTCGGAATAGATTTTTTTTGTACTGTACAAAAAGATAGCGGAAGTATTTTCGTTTTCAACTTTGTTTATTCCCACCATCGAAATATCAAAGTCCGCTTCTTTTTGATTTTTTACAAGAATTTCAAGGTACTCGTTTTGAAGTCGGTCATCGCTATCCACAAAGCATACAAAATCTCCAACGGCATTTTTTATTCCCGTGTTTCTTGCGGCCGCGGCTCCCATGTTGGACTCTCGAAGAACTTTTAGAAAACTCATTTTTTCAGAAAGTCTACAAAGTAATTCAAAAGACGAATCCGAAGAACCGTCGTCAACGGCTATCACTTCAAAATCTTTGAACGTCTGTTTTTCTATGCTTTCAATGCAGCGCTCAATGCATTTTTCGGCATTGAACACGGGAATTACTATAGAAACTTTCGGCATGCTAAAGTCTCCTTAGGTCTTTTATGTATTTTTTTGTCTTTGAAAAAAGAAAGGGATTAAGCCAGCAGCACACAATCTGGAATTTTATAAAGCGCGATTCAAAACTTTTTTTCCCGTAGAGTTTTTGAATCCATAAAAGACGGCTCAGCTCAAACTGAATTCTTGAAAAACTTGCCTTCCGTTTTATAGAAAAATCTTCCCCCACAGAACCTCCGCAAAGATGGATTATTTCAGGGCCGTTTATTACAAGCCTTGAAAGGGATTTTTCGTTCAGTCTGAACTGCATTTCCATGTCTTCAAAATAAAGGAAAAATCTTTCGTCGTAAAATGAATTTACGTCGTTTTTCATAAAAAGGTCTGCACCCGTTATAAAATCCACAGAAATTGTGCGGTCTTCCTTAGGCTCAAAAAAATTCTTTTGTTTAAGTTTTCGTAAATTTGCGGTTGGAATATGAAATACATAAAGAACCGAGAGCGCAAGATTTATAAACCATGCCTTAAAAAGTTCTTTTGAATTTTTTTTGAAATCAGAAAAATGCCCGTATGAATGAATTACTTTTCCTTGCAAATCCAAAAGCCACGAGCCGAGTGCACCGATTTTTTCTTTTTCCGCGCTATTTTCCCAAAAGTCAAAAAAGATTTTTGCGGCATTATTCATAAGAATCGTGTCACTGTTCAGAAAAAAAATGTATTTTCCGCTTGCGATTTTTTTTGCAATGTTGTTTGCCTTTCCGAATCCAAGATTTTCATTGTTCTCGATAAGAATAACTTTCGGAAAATCGTTTTTGACCATTTTACATGAGCCGTCCGACGAGCCGTTGTCGCTTACGATTACTTCAAAGTTTATGCCTTTTGTCATTTCATATATTGAAGAAAGGCATTGTTTTAAAAGTTCCTTTGTGTTGTATTCTACGATTATTATCGATACGTCAATCTTTGAATCCGCCATCAAAAGCTCCTACCAGTAAAAAAGCCTTATTCCGAGCGAAAGAACGGCTCCGCACTGAACAGGATATTCTCCCGTGTCAACAAAAGAATAAGGCGTGTATTTTCCAGCCGCATTCTGATATGAAGAATCGTAGGGGTCGTAGTGTTTTCTGTACACTCCTGAATCTATCATTGTGTAGTACGAGTACAAAAATCCCAGCGTACCGAACACTTGAAGCGGAACTTTAAGTTCTTTCATCGTAAGCGTTCCTGAAACGCTTATTATGTGCATCCAGTTGTATGCTCCGTCGTGAAGAAAATATTTGTGAAGATTTTCCCTGTTCCACGGAGAAAGTTCCGAATACAATGAGGAGCCGGGCACTTGCTGACTTCCGTAGTCAGCTCCGTGGCGTATAAACTGGTACTGCAATGCCGTAGAAAGAAATTCCAGCGGTCTTGTCTCGAACCTGAAGTGAAATTCATCGGAATTCGGCGGAATGTAGTATCCTATACATTCTCCGTTGTTCGTGTAGTTTTCCCAAATGTATTGTTTGTACCAAGGCGTGTAGTTTATAGCCTGATGGGTGTAACAGTAGGGCTCGACCTTTGTGTATCTCATGCTTACGGACGTAAACGGAAGGAATGGAATAACCGCCTTTACTCCCAACTGACCTGCATACATTATCCTTGTATCTGTGAAAAAGTTGCTTCCGACATTCAGTTCATCAAGGTATGCGGACGCCCAAACAGAGCCGAGCCCCGGTTTTGTGGCTTTTATATCTCCGAACAAAGCAAGATTGTCTCCGTCCCCGATGTGGTTTTGGTATTCAACGTAACTTGTAAACGGAAAAAGGTAGCCTAATTCCGTTCTTTTAGGCCATACGACAGAACTTCCGAAGTCGAAATGAAAGTAGGGGAAGTTCACTTCCACCATGTTCAAAGTGAATGCGTTTTGAAAAAAGAAAGCATCGTCAAGTACGGGCGCATTTTCCGTATATGCGTTCCTGTTCATGTAATCCTGATTCGGATATTCCAAGCCCCCGACCACAAATGAATATTGAATCCAGTCAAACGGATTGAACGCCAAATCAAGCCCTAAAAATGGACGAGCTTTTTCGTTCAAAGCAAGGCTTGAACCGTCTTCCATAGAAGCGTACGCTCTTCTGTATCTTCCCGAGCCGATTTCAAGATGCCCCGAAAATGCGGAATAGTGAAGTTCGCCTTGGATTCCGCCGCTTATACCTATCTGCTGCGGCCAACCTTCAAGTCCGTTTGCACTTAAATTTGAAAGATAATACATCTGACCGTCCCAAAGCCGGCTGTACGAAAACGGAAGGTATGATGTGTTCAAAAGAGATTTTACTGTTCTTCTTTTAGGCTCTTTGTATCTGTTTCCGTCCTTGTCGAACTTTCCGCTAAGATAGTTGTCAGCTATATATCCGTTTTTGTCAGTTTCATACCATGAGTAGCCTATAAAATAATCCTCTCCGGGCGAATGGAAAAGCGGCATCTGCGTAAGGTCAAGGTAGCCCAGTATTTTGTATGAAAAATTTTCCGTCATGTCTCCGTAGAAACCGAACTTTACTATAAGGTCGAATCCCCACTGATTAAAAAAATCTTTTGTGTAAAGCCCGCCGGATGCGGAAGCTTCAAAACCCGTGTTAAAGTTAAACGAAGCGTAGAACTTTTCTGAAAAATTTTCTTTTCTTATATAAAGTTTTTTCAAATCCATGGAAGGCGGATTTTCTTTTTCGTTCTTCCATTTTTCAAGAAAATGCCTTTCGCCGTCTTTCAATTTTTCCGCCTTCAACGCTTCATCTATTTTTTCAAGGATAAGCCTTTGCGTGTACGGCTTTTGACCAATCATAGGTTTTACAAGCCCTCGAATCTGAAGGTTTTCAAGAATCGGATATATTTCGTCGGATATATCGATTGTATTGTTTTTCTGTGCAAAACAAAACGAGGAAAAAAACAAAAGTGAAAGAACGACGATGATTTTTCTGCGCATAATATTTTTTTTCATTAAGCACCTTCTTTTTTAAGACAATTGCAAGCATTATAAAAAGCCGCTGATTGCCGAATATTTTTAAGTTTTTGAGCAGCTAAAAACTAATATCAATCGGATAGATTTTCCGGATTTCAGCAAACTCAATTTTCATTTTATGATAGCAAAAAAAATAAAAAAATACTTCCTGTTTTCAGTAAGAACCGTAAATTCCTTTTTTATGCGCTTTGATTCCTTGCGCAATAAAAAAAAGGTCTTTGAACTTCAATTCCATTATTTTTTGAATCACGGCATAGACTCTGTATTTTCTGTATCCGTGTTTTTTGTACATTACCGGAAAGTTTTCTTTTATGTAGCCCATGTTCCTGAAAATATAGAAAAGTCGGACACCTGAATGTTTGCACGGACGCGGAAGAAAAGTTTTTTTTACATTTCCAAGCGTGTGATTCATCGTTATGTTTTGAGCCTCGCATATTTTAAAGCCTTTTTCCAAAAGCCTGTAGCAGAATTCGTGGTCAACTTCATCGATAAAAAGTTTTTCGTTAAAACCGCCGATTTTTTCCCATGCAAAAAGACTTATAATGTTTCCGCTTGTCATAACTTTGTCAGGGAACAAAAAATTTTCTAAAACTTTTTTTTCGATTTTACACTTTGCTTCTCCTACAACCGATTTTACATAATTTCTGTGAACGGGCGCAAAACTTTTTATTGATTCATTCTGCGTATTTTCAACAAAAAGGCACATCTTTTTTATTTCGGCTTTTTCCCATGAAGAATCCTGATCCATGGTCATCGTCCATTCAAATCCGTCTTTAAATGCCATAGCGCAACCCGTGTTCAGAGCGGACGCTATTCCTTTGTTTGAAAAATTAGGAACGTAGACGGCATTTTTTATTTTTGAGGAAAGCTCTTTGTTGGAAAATGCACTGTTGTCTATGATGTAGACTTTTTCTACAAAATTCTGATATATGAGGATATTTTGAATTGACGAAAAGTCAGGATTGAACCAGATTGTAACTGCAGAAAGTTTCATGGCTTTTCCTTAAAAAAAATATAGATGTTCATTTTTATTAAAAAATATTTTATGTAATCTTTAAATGTCTTTTTTTTCAGTTCACGGAAAGCCTCTTCAAAAATCTTTTTGTTCCGATGAGACACTGCAATTCCCATTTTATTTCTGACAAATATCTCCTGTGCTTTAAAGCTGTATGAAGAACCAAGTGCGTATTTTTCTATATATGATTCTCTTACATCTTTTACATATTTATGGAACTGAATTTCTTTTTGGGCATCCGAACTGTGCGATATGGAATTCTCTAAAACTCTATATGCTGCAAAATATTTATCGATAAACGCAGTTTTTTTGTTTTTGAAAATCCATAAATAAAAAGGGTAGTCTTCCATTTTCCAATTTGAAGATTCCGGATTTACATCATTTAAATATTCATCCATAACGGATTTTCTTACGCACATTGTAACGGGAGGAATTGCAGCTTCGTTTGAAAAAATATCATTAAAATTATTTAATTGTTTCCCCCATGAAAAATTGATTTTTTCATCATTATGATTTATTCCAATCACTTTGCCGTATATAAAGTCAATTTCCGCATTATTTTCCATAAAGTCAATCTGAAACTGAATCTTATCTTGAAGCCAGTAGTCGTCCCCTGCGCACACCATAAGATATTCGCCTGTGCAGTTTTTTATTACATTGTAGAAGTTTTTTGTAACTCCGAGATTTTTTTCGTTGTGAATTACAGTTATTGTGTCAGCATTTTTTTTCTGAAAGTCGTCACAGATTTGTGCCGTAAAGTCTTTTGAAGAGTCCTCGCCGATTACAATATTGTATGAGAACTCAGTTTTTTGATTCAATATTTCATTGAGCGTTTTAGAAATATATTTTTCCTGATTATACGTTATTACCGCCACAGAAAGTTTTAGATTTTTTTTCATTGTATCTATTTCCTAAAAAATTATTTTGAATATTCATTTATTACACGGTTGAATTCTTTTGACATTCTGCTTGTAAATGCTTTTTTCCCAAAGAGCGATATACATTTTTCGCGTATTTTAACCGCATCAAAAGTTATTTTTCCATTAAGAAAATCATTGCAATGTTTTGCAAGAGTTTCATAGTCGTATATGGAAACTATCCTTCCCATATCGTCATCTATGTAATCTTCAACACCGCCGCATCTTGTTGAAAAAATCGGAAGTCCGCTCATGCTTGCTTCAAGGGCGTTTATAGGAAGTCCTTCCTGAATGCTTGTGATTACAAGCGCATCGCAAGAATTATACACTTTTGGAATATCTTCCCGTGAAACGGATTTAATCATGGTTGTAAAATCTTTTATCGATGATTCTTTTACCGTATTTTCAAGTTCTTCCACATTTTTTGAATAACCTTTGTTTGCGCTGTATCCTGCCATAATAATCTTAAAATCTTTAACGGATATTTTTTTCAGTTCTTCCATAGTCTTTATGAACATAGGATAGTTCTTGTAAAAACTGTTTGAAGCTACTATCAAAAAAGTCTTTGTATCATGATTTTCCTTGCTTAGAGCAAATCGGTTTTCATCACAAAGGTTTCCTACATAGCAAGGTTTTATGCGGATATTCTGAAGCATTACTTGACGAATTTTATCTTGGCTTATTGCAAAAAAAGAATCCGCATTTTCTATTGCATTGGAAATTTTATCGGAAACAGTAGAGCCGGGCCATGGAAAAGGTGCGTGTTCTGCAACAACATACGGAACTTTATATTTAACTGAAAAAAGCCTTGCGACGGATGCATTATCCTGTGCGGTAAGTCCGTATACACAGTCAAATTTAGGAAGCAGGTTTTTATTTTTTATATATTCTAAAGATTTTTCAAGGCGTTTTTCGTGTGAAGGTCTTTCGTAAAACCCGATTCCTTCTTTTTTTGATTCCTTTCGGCATCTTATTTTATTGTATAAAAAATCAAGAAGAACAGTTTTTTTTCGTGGAAGGGTAAGTCTGTAAACGGAAAGTCCATCATCGTCTTCGATAAAAGAAAACTTGGGCTTTTTTAAAATCGCAGATTTATTGAAATTTAACAAAAGAATAATAATTTTAAAATTTTCCTGAAGAGCAATTGCCTGCTCCCTAAAAAAACTTCCTGCAAACGGATTTTCTTTTGTAGGATACCAAGAGGGAATCATTAAAATTGTTTTCATTGCTTAATCCTTTTTTTTGTATTTCAATATTCGTTTTATTTTATGCTTTAGTCGTGTCTTGAAGTTGTTCCACAAAAAAGCCCTTCTTTCTTTTCTGCTGAACCATGAGGCTGCAAAATGATGAATTGAATATGTGTTTTCCGTGAATTTTTCCAGAATCTGGCTGTAGTTCATAGGACAAAAATATTCTTGCGGAAAAACATGAAATCCTTCTACAATCTGTTCCGTTCCGTTCTGTTCTGCTTTTAAACCGTGCTTTACAAGTATTTTTGTCTGTACTATAGGCCCTGTGTTATTTTTTAAAACATCATCCGTAAAGTCCAGCGCTTCAAAATAATCAAGCATTTCTTTTATTATTTTATTATTAGGTTCAGCTCCCACGGCGGAACCGAAATTTACATAGTCGCTGCATTCAAAACCGCAGAATGCTTCCAATTTTAAAAGATTGTCAAAAGGTTTCAGCATTTCCACATCTGTGTCAAGATAAATTCCTCCGAATCTGTAAAGTACATCCATCCTTAAATAGTCTGTAACAAAAGCCCATTTTCCTTTTTCTGCGGCTGTTTTTACAAAGGGAACTTTATTGAGGTCATAGTTTTTTTCATTCCAAAGTTTTATCTCATAGTCCGGGCTGAGTTTTTTCCATTTTTTTATGTAACGCCTGAACTTATAAGGCATCTTCTTTTTTCCGAACCAACAGTAATGTATGATTTTTGGTATCATGATTTCTCCTTGTAAAAATTACCTTACCGTGCAAATTATGTTGTAGAGTTTTGCTATAATTTTTTGAAAAATGTTCCGCCTGTTTTTCTTTATGAATGCGGAAAGCTCCGCAGTAGAAAGTTCCAGCCTTGAACATAGATTTTCAAACTTAATGTTTTTTTTCTTTGACTCTTTTAACACAAAAGAAACAATAGGAAGTGTGTCCATAGAAAGACCGTGACATTTTATCTGTATTTTAGCGTAGTCAAGGAAGCCTTGAAAATTATGCGAAAAGCTTTCGGGACTGTTTGCTCCGTTTTTTGTAAGACCGTCATCCATGTATTCGCACATATAAATTACATCCGGATAAAATGCAATATAATATCCGTCAAATGAAATGCTGTCCCAGCAGACAGCTTCAGTGCAAAAAAATTCTTTGTCATATTCCGGAAACGGATGTGATTTTAGAATATGCGTTCTGTAGATTTCAGCCTTATCACATTCAAGTCCGTATTTTTTTCTTTCATGATTATAACATTTTAAACCGGGATTTAGACTTAGAACCGACGGAACGGAAATAGCCGTTTTTTTCTTTGTTTCATATCTTGAACCTGATACCGCCGCGATTTTTTTATCGTTTTCGTTGGCGTTTATCCAGCCTTTTATTTTCTCGATAGTATTTGGAAGTAAAAAGTCGTCGCTGTCCACAATAAAAAACCATTCATACACTGAAAGTTTTACAGCCTTGTTTATTGCTCTGTGCTTTCCGCCGTGGCTTTGCTTTTCGTAGCGTATTGGAAATTCCGCCTTATTTATGAAGGATTTTACCAAGTTTTCAGTATCGTCTTTTGAATCGTCATCTACTATTATCCATTCAAAGGATTTTAAGGATTGATTTTGCAGAGATTCAAAAAGTCTTTGCAATGTATGAGCTCTATTGTATGCGGGTGTAAAAATTGTAATCATGCTTTTCTCCTGAATCTTGATAAAGCAAGGCTAAAAAAGTATCTTGCTTCCTTTTTCCAAAAGGTTAGAATGAACCACATAAAAGAAACTGTAATAAAAAAGATAGCCGCTTCTAAAAGGAATGAAAAAAAGTTTTCCGGATAGAATGCCAGATGTTTCATAATTAAAGTACATATAACGAAAATAATTACAACTCTTACAAAATAGCACAAATACGAAAATAAATATGATAAGACATTTTTTTCAAAGATTTTTTTGTAAACAATTGCAGGCTGAATCCAAAAAGGCACCAAAAGTGTGCTTAATATTGTTCCGATTACAATTCCTATAAGACCGAAGAATTTTGCAAGGGCTATCGAAAAAGCTAGGTTCAGGATGCTTTCGATTAAAGGCGCAAACTTATCCTGTTCAAAAAGTCCTGCGGCAGTTTTTATGCTCCCGATTGCCGCTCTGTTCTTGGAAAGGTAAAAACTTAGGACGACGGCAAATACAATCGGCTCTTGCAATACAGTGTCATCTCCAAACCAAAGCCTTATAAACGGCGTAAGAAGAATTATAAGGCATATTGAGCATACGCTTGAAAATGTCTGGTTTATGAAAAACAGCCTGTCGAACAATATTTTTTTGTTTTCCCCTGTTTCCGTTACAAGGAAATTACCTATGCTGTCCTTTGTATTGTCAAAGATGATGTTTATGAATGTTGAAATCATTCCTACGATTGCTATGTAACCTGTGTATTTACCGGCTTCGGTCACTCCGCAGAAATATGAAATCAAAAGATTGTCAGTTCCAAGAACAATCACCGTTCCGAGCGAATGCCAAAAAAGCGCCTTTATTTTTAATATGATTGTCTTATGAATTTCCTCGGAAAGTTTATTTGATTTTCCATTTAAATACGGATAAAGACTGTCGCAGGTTTTGCTTATAATTATATTGTAAAAAAGTGTACATGCGATTTGGACTATAAGAAAAAGAACGTAGTTTGATGTGAAAAATACAACCAAAAGCTGCGAGATTTTAAGGACATAATTATAGCCCAATGTGATGCCCGTTATCACATAATTTTTTTGGTCGGCAACTATCAGCGTCCGCTTGTAAACCAAAAGATATGAGGAAACACTGTTTATAAGAAAAAGCGAATAAACAAGAAAAATATATGATTTTGGAAAGTCGCTCTGTTTTATGAATGTAGGTATAAAAGGTAAAAGAATCAAACCCAAGGCTAAAATCACAAGGGCTATAATCATGTAAGCCTTTTTATAAAAAGCCATTATGGATTTTATGAGTTCCTCGTTTTTTTCGGCAAGCGGCTTATAAAGGGCAAAATTTATTGCGGCTCCAATACCCATCTCTGAAAGACCCAGAATACTAATAACGTTGCTCAAAACTCCGTTAAGACCCAATACCTGAAGTCCGAGGTTCTCTTTTATCACCTTGCTTGTAAAAAGAGAAAGCACATACATCAATATGTTTGATGCGAACGCAACGAGAATGTTTTTTAGTGAGTTTAGTTTTCTTGAGCCTTCTGTCATCGTCTGCCGAATATTTTTTTAATTTTTCTTGCAATTCTAAACGGAATCTTTCTTTGCTTTTTTATCTCGGATTCGTTCTGAACCTGTAGAGTAACAAGCAAGTTTGTAATTACTGTGTTGTTGTCGATTCCTGCATAGTTTGCAAACATATTGAAATAATAAAAGAAGCCTTCCTTTGCGTTCTTGTTGTCAAAGAAAAGATGGGCTATCCAATCTTCATGCTTACATGACAAAGTTTTTAAATCAAGTTTAGGCTTCAATCCGTGCAAATGCAAAATCACAGCCTCTTCATTTATTCCCCAATACGGTTTCCAGTTGAATTTATTGTCAAGTTTTTCAAAATTGTTTTCATAAATCGAATTCAAATATCCTTGGTCACAGCATTCAATCTTTGCAAGCTGTTTTTTAAAAAGCATTTCGACAAGTTTTTTCTTTGCTTGTATGTATGACTTTATATTTAAAAGCATAATTCCTGCATTAAAATAATCGTATTTGTATGTGTTTTCAAATTCCGGACAGACTGCAACTGTCTTTGGAAGGGTATTAAAAGAATCCAATGTAATGTCTTTAAGGAAAATTACGTCCGTGTCTGCATAAAGTATATATTCATCTTCTTTTTCAATATCCGCTATCATAAAACGCAGGAACCTTGAATACATCGATGATTTTGTTACTGATATTTTTTTAAGATAATCGTCCGTATATGTGTTAAAAAGTTCTTTTTCAAAATCGATTGAAATAATGTGGATATTAACATCATATCTTTTTAGAATATCGTACAGCCTGTCGCTTTCAATGTCAGAAGAATTTTTTCCTCTAAAATCATAAAGACAGTGGAGTTCAAGGCTTGTATTTTGCCTTGCCGATTTCAAAGTACATTTTAGCATATTGTAATATTCGTCTTTTGTTGAAACATCATCTGAAAGCGCAAAATAGCATTTCATTTTTATCTCCAATTGTTTATGCAGTTTATTACGTGTTCTATCTGTTCATCAGTTATTGAAGGCCCGATGGGAATGCTTAATTCCATTGCTGCAATTTTTTCGGTTACGGGAAGACTTATAGAGTTCCATTCGGAATAGCATTTTTGCTTGTGAGGCGGGATGGGGTAGTGTATCACCGTTCCTATTCCGTTATCGGCAAGGTATTTTTGAAGCAAATCCCGCTCATCGGAAAAAACAGGAAAAAGGTGGAATGCGTTCTCCTCTTTTTTCATCGTTAACGGAAGCCTTATCTTGGGATTTTTTATTCCGTCGATGTAAAGAGAGGCAACTTTTTTTCGTCTTTCGTTGTCTTTTTCAAGATATTTCAATTTTACGCCAAGCACCGCCGCCTGAATCTCGTCAAGTCGGCTGTTCCGCCCGATGTAGTCGAAAACGTATTTTTTACTTGAACCGTAGTTTGCAAGGCTTCTTATGCAGTCTGCAACTTCCTTGTCGTCTGTTGTTACAGCTCCCGCATCTCCGAATGCTCCAAGGTTTTTACCCGGATAGAAACTGTGAGCTGCAGCATTTCCAAGGCTTCCTGTCATTTTGCCGTTGTATCTGCAGCCGTGCGCCTGAGCGTTGTCCTCAAAAAGAAAAAGGTTTTTAAGTCTGCATATTTCTTTAATTTTTTCAGTGTATGCGCATCTTCCGTAAAGATGAACAAGCATTATTCCCTTTGTTTTAGGAGTGATTTTTTCTTCGATAAGGGAATCGTCAAGTTCCAGCGTGTCAAAACGCGGTTCTACAAGGACGGGTTCAAGTCCGTTTTCCGTTATGGCTATTATCGTTGCTATGTAAGTGTTTGCAGGAACAATTATTTGGTCACCTTTTTTAAGCCGCCCCAATTCTATATATGAACGCAAAATCCATATGAGAGCGTCAAGCCCGTTTGCAACTCCCACACAGTATTTTGTTCCTATAAAGTCCGCATAATTTTTTTCGAATTGTTCGTTCTCTCTTCCCTGAAGATACCAACCTGATTCCGAGACATTTACGACCGCTTCTTTTAACTCATTTGAGTGCAGCGCAGTGATTTCTTTAAGACTTAAAAACGGTACTGTCATAATGAACCTTCTGTAATAATTATGGTTTGTAGTATAACCTTTTTATGAACAATTTACAAATCTGATTTTTGAACGGTTGGCAGTAAGTATTCGTAAGAATTCAGTAAGCGCAGATTGTATAAAGAAGCGGAGAGTGCTGAATAAGCGCCGTTTTAAAAGCCCCCGTAAAGAACATCGACAATATCGCCGTTTTTCATAGGAGTTATTTTATATGGTAACGGTGCGTTACCTGATAGGGTAACGCGGGCTTACCTGATAAGGTAAGTGTGAGTTACTGCATAAGGTAAGTGTGACTTACCGCATAGGGTAAGTCACTAATATCTTATGAACTACGACTGTCGTAGTACATAATCTACGAGTGCCGAATAACGTAATCTACGTCGGTCGTAGAGTGTAGTCTATGCCTGTCGTAGAGTACAATCTACGAGTGTCGTAGAGCGTAGTCTACGTCAGTCGAATAGCATAATCTTCGATTGTCGAAGTATACAATCTGCGTCCTCCGTAGACTGTAATCGGTTTTATAAGAAATGACGGATAAGCTGTGTGAGAGGCACGCTTTTTGTCATTTTAAAGGAACACGAATATGTTAGCAGATGAGGTTTTGGGTATGAAAACTTGTAGTGTTTTTAAGACGCAGTATCTTTGCGGCTTAAAATAAACCTTCCTAAAAAATTCAGCAACCGCAGATTGTATAAACAAGACTGGATTGCTGAATTTCCGCCGTTTCAAGAAAGACGGAAACTGCGTACAAATTTCAAGTTTTCGGTACAAAAACTTGAAATTTACAAGGGAGCCGTATTGCGCCTAGCGAAGTTATACCTTTCTAAAAATGCAGCAGCCGAACAAAATGCGCTTCCTGTAAAATGCCTTTTAAATCAACAAAGGAATCCGCAAGTTATTCAATTTGTAGTAACGAATTATATGTTACGGATTACGTTATAGTCAATCTTTTTTCAAGCCGTATCGTGTAGTGCCGTAATAGACCACATGATACGGCTACAATAGGTCACCTATTACGGCTACAATCGATGACCTATTACGGCTAGATCATGTCATATGTTCCAGCACTACACGAGACGGCCTAGTGTAGTACTGGAATAGATCACATGTTTCAGCACTACACGAAAGTCACCTTCGGTGGGACGGACATACAAGTTTTCCGAATAAAACTTTGTTCACCTCTGAACTTTCTTACCCGTTTATTTTTCTTTTTACTCTGTGCGATATTGCCGTCATTACTTCGTAGGGAATCGTTCCTGTCATATCTGCTATGTCCCGCGCATCCATTATTGCGCCGTTTTCTTTGGGGCCGAATATTATTGCCTTGTCCCAGACTTTTACGCTCTCGTTTTCTTTTCCAAGGTTTACCATGCACTGATCCATGCAAATCCTTCCTATAACGGGATATGCTTTTCCGTTTATCGAAACCTCAAGTCCGGGGGAGCATCTTCTTAAAAGTCCGTCCGCATAGCCAATCGGAAGAACTGCAACCATTGTGTCTTCTTCCGCTTTCCATGTTCTTCCGTAACTTATAAAAGAGCCTTTTTTTATTTTGCGTATTGAACTTACATTCGTTTCAAGCTGCATTACAGGCTTTAAAGACATTTTAATTCCTTTTTCTTCAAGATATTTTTTTGAAACTCTGTCTGCATAATATCCGTATAGGATTATTCCGGGGCGTATCATGTCAAGCTGCATTTCAGGAAAAGCAATTCCTGCCGCACTTGCAGAGCAGGTTTTTATTCCTGCTGAAAGTCCTTCGTCTTCGATGGATTTTATCGCCTTGGTGAACAGGGCAAACTGTTCTTTTGTGTACGCTATGCTCTCTTCGGAAATGTCGTCAGATACGGAAAAGTGCGTGATTGTTCCGGAAAGAAAAAGGTGCGGCTGAACAGAAATTTCCTTTGCGATTTTATGCGCATCTTCCGGATAGCAGCCAATCCTTCCCATTCCCGTGTCTATTGCAAGAAAAACGGAACATTTTTTTTCAAGTTTGGCGGCGGTTTTTTCAAGCAGCGAGATGTATTCGCTCTCAAAGGCAAGCGGCGTAATGTCGTTTTTCACGATGTCCGATAAATCGTCGGGGTCGGAAAGGCTTAGAAGAAGCAGTTTTGTCTTTATTCCGCACGCCCTGAGTTCTTTTCCTTCTTCGACAGTTGCTATCGCAAGGTATTCGGCTCCAAGGCTTTCGTAGATTTTTGCAGAATTCAACGCGTCGTTTCCATATGCGTTTGCTTTCACCGCACAGCACAGCCGGACACCTTCTTTTAGATTTTTCTTTATTTCGTTTACGTTGTTGATTAGATTCTCAGAATATATTATCGCTTTTGTACATCTCATATGATACCGCCGTTTTTTATTTCCGCCACAAGATAAAAAGAGCCTGCTACAAGTAGAATATCGGTTTCTTTCATCTGTGATTTTAATGTTTCAGTCGCCTCTCTGACATCGGGCATCGCTTCCGCTTCTATTTTTAATTCTTTTGCGATGGAAAGAAGTTTTTCGCTGTCCGAATTCCTTACGGACTTTGGCTCGGTGAATACGATTTTTCTAAAAATTCCCCTAAAAAGTTTAATCATTCCTTTCATGTTTTTGTCGCCTGCGCAGGAAAAAAGAAGAAGTTTTTCTTTGTCGGGAAAAATTTCTTTTATTGTGCGGATGGCGTTTGACACGCTTCCTACAGTGTGCGCCCCGTCCATCACGATGTTCCCGTGTATCTCAAACCGCCCCGGAATGAAAGCATTTGAAAGTCCTTTTTCGATGGATTTTAACGAAATCTTTGGAAAAGCGGTTTTTACGGCGACGTATGCGGTTTCTGCATTTTCCGCCTGTTTTTTTCCAATAAGACGCATGCAAGTCCTAATCTTTTCATTTTCAGCCGAGAATTCAAGATTCATTTTTCCATCGGTGTAAAAAATTTTTTGAACAGAACATATTTTCCGTACAAGAAGCGCATCGCTTTTTCTTTCCGTGCATGTCTCAAGAAATACATTTTCAGCATCTTTGTGTATCTGTCTTGATATGACGCAAGGAATTCCTTCTTTTATGATTCCGGCTTTTTCTTTTGCAATCTTTTTTATGGTGTTCCCAAGAAATTCCGTGTGTTCCTTTTCTATCGGAGTGATGACGGAAACCCTAGGCTTCAAGATATTTGTCGAATCGAGCCTTCCTCCAAGTCCCACTTCGTAGACGACAAAATCGCATTTTGCTTCAACAAAGCAGAGGAACGAAAACAAAGTAACAAGCTCAAACCACGTGAATTTTCTGCCTTCGGGAATCTCTTTTTCATCGATGGAGGTAACCGCCGATACCAGAACAGAAGATGCCGCATCGTATACAGAATCGCAGAAAAATCCGTCTGCCGTTCCGATTCTTTCTCTTATGTCGCTTATGTGAGGGGATGTGTAAAGTCCGCAGTTCAAGCCTTCTTCTTTCAGTATGCTTGCTATCATCGAAGATACGCTTCCTTTTCCTTTTGAGCCTGCCACGTGAATGCAAGGAATTTTATCCTGCGGATTTCCAAGTTTTCTTGCAAGAAATTTCATGGAATCAAGCCAAAATATTCCTTTTTTTTGGCTCTTCTCAAAATTCAGGTATCTGTCAAGCCAGTTCTGAAAGTCCTTCAAGGTCATGATGATATGATAGCGACTTTTTTTCCGAATGTTAATGAAAATAATTTTTCGGAAAATCGTTTCCTGTGGAATAAAAACTGAAAATATGACATCATTAGTCATCCTAATGAAATCAGGAACGGATATGCAAGAATCGATTAATAGCGCTACATACGAGGCTGCCCTTGAGGCGAGCAGAAAACTTGAGGCAGACCTTCTGAAAAATCCTAAGTCATATAGAGTGCTTACCGGAGACAGGCCTACTGGTCGTCTTCATATCGGGCATTATTTCGGCTCTCTTCAAAATAGGGTTCGGCTTTCAAAGCTCGGAGTTCCGACGATGATTCTGATTGCGGACTATCAGGTGCTTACCGACCACGATGCGTATCAGGAAATAAGCCAAAACACAAAGCAGCTTGTGATAGACTATCTTGCTTCCGGCATCGAACCCGGAAAAGATGTCATTATATATCCGCACAGTTACGTTCCGGAGGCGAACCAGCTTTTTGTCCCGTTTCTTACGCTTGTGTCCAATGCGGAACTTTCAAGGAATCCTACGGTCAAGGAAGAGATTCAGGCGGCTGGAATAACCAACGTTAACGCTGGAATGTACACATATCCTGTGCATCAGGCGGTGGACATTCTTTTCTGCAAGGGAAACGTAGTTCCTGCCGGAAAAGACCAGCTTCCTCATGTTGAGATGGCTCGTACGATTGCGAACCGTTTCAACAAAAAATTCTGCAAGGAAGAAAATCCGGTTTTTCCTCTTCCGCAGGTGCTTCTTTCAAAGACTCCAAGCATAATGGGACTTGACGGTTCCCAAAAGATGTCTAAAAGCCGTGGAAACGCAATAATGCTAAGCGCGACTGAGGATGAGACGGGAAGGCTTGTAAAAAAGGCAAAAACCGACGGAGAGCGTCTTATAACGTATGATCCGGTAAATCGCCCGGAAGTCGCGAACCTTCTCCAGCTTATATCTCTATGCACTGAAGAAGAACCAAAAGATATAGCAGAAAGGATAGGGGACGGCGGCGGCGGAATGTTGAAAAGCGAACTTACCGAAGCGTTGAACGAGACTTTGCGGCCTTTGCGAAAAAGGCGCATGGAACTTGAAAAAAATCCTTCATACATACGGGATGTTCTTTTGGATGGAACAAAACGGGCAAGGGAAATTGCAGAAAAAACCCTCGAGGAAGTCCGCGCCGCAATGAACATGGTGATATAGTTAAAAAATTATGATTGTGGAGAAAACATGAAAAAGAATCTTGGAGCGAAGTCTGCTCTATATCCGATGCCGGTCTTCATAATAGGAACTTACGACGAGAACGGAATCCCCGATGCGATGAACGCAGCTTGGGGAGGAATCGCAGACGATTATAAGATAAACATATGTCTAAGTCCTGAGCATAAGACTGTGAAGAATCTTTTGAAAACCGGAGCGTTCACGGTTCATATTGCCGATTCCTCTCATGTCGCTGAATGCGATTACCTTGGGATTGCAAGCGGAAATAAGGTCCAGGACAAGATAGAAAATTGCGCCTTTCACGTAACTCGGAGCGAGTTTGTAAATGCTCCTGTAATTGAAGAACTTCCCATGGTTCTTGAATGTGAGGTGATTAGCTATGATGCGCCCACTTGCCGCCTTTTGGGAAGCATAAAAAACGTCGCTGTTGACGAAGCTTTCCTTGACGAAAACGGAAATGTCATTGTTGAACGGCTTTCTCCCATCACATACGATCCTTTCAACAATGAGTATTTTGTCCTTGGAAAAGCGGTGGGAAAAGCATTCTCCGCCGGAAAAAAGTTCATCGAAAAGAAAAAACTTTAGACAGGCTATTGACATATCGCCTGTGGTTTTGGTATATTCCTTTCATCGTAATTTTTCGGGCAGTTAGCTCAGCTGGTACGAGCGTCTGGTTTACACCCAGGATGTCGGGAGTTCGATCCTCTCACTGCCCAAAAGCCTTCCGTTTTTTCGGAGGGCTTTTTTTATGTGCGATTTTTTGAATTGTCGAATCTTCCGCACCACGGGATAGCCGTCTTTCAAAACGAAAAAAAAACTGCCCCAAGGGATTTTATCTTTTGGGACAGTTTTTTGCTTTCTGTTTTATGAATTGCTTTATAGTGCCTCAAGATTGTTTTTCTTCAGAAGGCGAACCCTGCCTGAAGTTTCGGAGACAATCACGTATTCACTTGTTATTGTCATCGGCGTGCTTGGGCTTATGTTCACGTTGGATTTCAGTAAAAGCGTAAGGTCTGCGCTGTATTTTCCTACAGCCCAGCCGTTTGCGCTTTTTATCACGCAGTAGTATTCTCCGTTATCCTGCACAAGCACGGATTCTTCCGCCACTGTCTCGTTGGATTCTTTTATTATCTCCATGGTGTCCGGAGAAAGAAGGACGAGTTTTACCGCTCCGTTTCCCGAATTTTCTCCTGCAATCGCGATGAAATTTCCCGCCGCCGAGAACATCGTCCTGTTTCGTATGACTGTTACCGGAGAAGACTGTATTATTTCTCCGTTGTTGGTATTTACCTTTATAAGACCTGAAAGCATGGAAGCCTCGTCCGTAAGCCGTATGGCATATGCGCTTGGAGCTCGTGAGTTTTCAATTTCCTTCTTAATGACTTCCTGCTGGTCGTTTGCGATTGTCTTGCGTTCTGTCTGCGCTTCGTCATTTTTTTTGTCCGCCATCTGCTGCTGTTCGTTGGCGGTCTTTTCGGCATTTTCTACGACCTTTTCCTGCTCTTTTTGTGCCGTCTGTTGCTTTTCATAGGTTTCCTGTTTTTTCTGAGCTTCGGCTTGGGCTTTTTTGTCCCTCGGATTTTCTTCAGCTTGCTTTTTAGCCGTTTCCGCCTCGGTTTTTGCCTTATCCGTCTTTTTTTGTACCTCTACAAGCTTTTTCTTTTCTTCGGTGGCTGTTTTCTGAGCGTCCTGAGCCTTCTTTGCAGCTTCCTCCGCCTCGCGTTCCTTGATGTCGACCATGTTCTTTCTTGCTTCTATGTTTTTGTCGTCGTCTTCCTGCATTCTTTTTACGACTTCGGTGCTTGTGATGACAGTTGTGTCAATCGTGCTGAGCCCTCCGTTCACGTCGTACAAAGGAATCACAATTTGGGAAGAACCCGGCCATTCCCGATAGTTTACGGAAAGTCCGCATGACGAGGAACTAAGGTTTCCAGTAACGACCTTTTTGTATTTTTCCAAAAATTTATCAAGGTTTCCTCTGTAGACCGCATTGTACACGGTTACAAACACGGCGATTGTCCTTGCGTCGCTTTCGCTGTAGCCGTAACTTTCTTCGATGTAGGCGGCTATTATGCGTCTTAGGTTGTCTATGTGGTCAACGCCCGCATCTTTTCCCAAAAGAATTATGTCTGCGTCAAGTTTTTCTTTTTCGGAAGGGTCTACGGCATGAATCACCGAATATCTTGAAGGATTCCCGGCCCTTGTACTTGAAGACCTGACGGACGAGACGGCTTTTCCCATATCAGAACCGATTTTTCTTATGCTTGAAATCGAATCTATCTTTGAATGAGGTCCTGTGTAGTTTATGAACACTATGGCGTTATTTCCTACGCTTCTAAGTTCGGTTTCGTTCACTTCCAAAGCTGACAATGACAAAATGCTTGCCGCAAAAATAAGTGCGGCAAATATAGACTTGTTTAATCTCATAAAAATCCTCCAGCTGTTTCCACAGCGAAAACATTATACACTAAATTTTCCTTTATTCTATATCTTTAGTTCCGCAATTTTTGAAAGATTTTTTCTTGCCTCTTCCCTGACGACGGACGGATATTTAGGAGAAAGGAGTGTTTTTTGGATTTCCATTCCGTATGCGAAAAAAGACGGTCGCCCCATGAATCTGCATATCTTTAAGACAGAATCGCTCATGGAAACAAGAACAGCGGATTTTTTTTCATAAATGCTGCTCATTTTTAAGCGAATTGCGTCCAGCATAAGATTTTCAGGATCGTAGCCGCAGTCTCCGGCTGCGTTTACAAGGGTTTTAAGAAGAGCGTCGTTTGTCTCGTTTTTTATAAGATTTGCGATAAGACGAGCCGAATCGTCCGTTCCGAGCGTTGAAAGTTCCTTGAAAACAAATGAAAGCGACGGAAAATCCGTGTAGAACGAACTTGGGTTTTCATAGCCGTTTGTTATAGACACAGTGGCGGATTTTTCCATGTAGCCTTGGCATATTGAAAAAATCTCTTCGGAATAGTGCATTTCCTTGCTTCCGTAGTTTCCTTCCAAAAGCGCATTTAATCTTTCTTCGGAAACTATGTCCCTTGGAATCTCAGGGATGTAAGAAAAAAGAAGTCTGGTTTCTTTTAGTTTAAGAAGATTTTCATATGAAAATAAGTTTTTCTTTTTGCCGGTTTCCGTTTTTTTTCTGCCGACGCTTACAATCGTCCTGAATGCGTTCAGTGTCCATGAAAAGCCTGTCAGCACGATATGGTTTTCTTTTGTGTAAAAAAGATAGTTCCAACCTGAAATCTTGTTTTCTTTTGAAGGAAGGGTCGCTGTGTAAATACATTTTCCGGCTGTGTCCGTTACTGTAGCGTTTTTTCCGTCCGAAAGAAATATGCCTTCCTTTCCGTAGATTCTTGATGCGCACGTAAGGTTGTCGAAACTTATTTCAGGGACATGGAATATGTTTTCTACGATTCCGTTTTCTTCGCCGAACAATATGATTTTTACGTTTCCGGAACTGTTTTTAAGAAGCGCCGCCATGCTCTTTTCCAAAGGAACAAGCATTATTCCCCTTGACGGAATTGTCTGTGAGAAGGCTCCGTCGTCCGAAGGTATCGCCCATTTTGTAACAGTGCTTGACCTTCCGTCCTTGTCTTTTTTTGCGGAGACAAGACCGATTCCGCCGTCCAAAAAACTTAAAAGAAGTCCGTGCGCCGTGCTTTTTGCGTCCGATATTCTTGCGGCGAACGTTATTGTCTCGATTGAAAAACCGAACGGAGAAAACCTAAGTCCGTTGTCCTTTCCGTCGCGGGATTCTTCAAGAAAGGCGACCAGCGTTCCGTCGTCAAGTTCCTGAATCGGAATATTTTTCAATCGTGGGGTCTTCATGCTCCATTTTTGGATTCCGTTTACTCCTATGCATGCAATCTCTTCTTTTCCCTGGACCAAAATCCGTCCGTCCTTTCCTGTAACCGGTTTTCCGGTTATTTCAAAGCCCACATCCTTTGACCATAGTGTAAGTCCGCTTGGGTTTACAAGGCTTACATTCGACAAGTCCGCCACAAGGATTGCAAAGTCGCCTGAAAGAACTGAGATGAAGTTCGGATTTTTTGTCTTTACCGCATGATCCCAAAGTTTTTTTCCGCTTTCGGAATAGCCTGTAAAAAGTTTTCCGTCTGTAAGGACCACAAAACCGTAGCTTGTCTGCTCGGGCTTTAATATTGCCTTTCCGCTCATCACGTTTGTCCAGCTTGCGTTTTCATAGGAAAGTTTTATTGATTCCTGCGCATGGAATAGCGGCGAAAAAGAAAGAAAAAGCACAAGGAACGGCACTGACATTCGGATTGTGGAAAATGCGTTTTTGCGTTTTTGCTTCAGAATGTTTTTTTTATGTTCCTGCATTTTGTTTTTTGTTTCGACGGGCATTTTCAGCTCCTTTCAAGGCACACAAGACTTTCGATATGTGCCGTGTTCGGATAAAAATCCAATATGAACGCGTCTTTTATTCTGTAGCCTGATTTTAAAAGTTTTGAAACATCCCTTGCCTGCGTGGAAGGATTGCATGACACGTAGCGGATTTTCGGGATTTTAGACGTGCACAGATAGTCAAGAACCGTTTTTTCAAGTCCGCTTCTTGGCGGATCAAGAACGGCTGCGTCAAAATACATTTTATCGCATGAACGAATCCATGCCTCTCCGCTAAGCCCGATTGAAGTGTGGTTCTTTCCAGAAAGATTTTTTTCCGCATAGACAAGGGCATCCCTATTGTGTTCGACAAGAGTTACGCTTTCGAACTTGTCGCAAAGGAATGTGGAAAATGTTCCGCAGCCTGCGTAAAGGTCAAGGGCGGCTTTCCCTGAAATGTCTTCCGTAGTTTTTAGGATTGCTTTTTCCAACACTTCTATGTTCGACTGGAAAAAGCCTCGCACGTCGAAGGCGATGTTTTTTCCAAGAAGATTGATGTTTGCTTGGTTTTCTTCGGAGATTACAGTTCCCGAATATATATTTCTTGGCTTTTTGAGCCTTGCGTTTTTTCTTGTGTCTTTTTGGGTAAGTTTTTCTTCCGTATGCGAGACTATAAGTTTCTCTTTTAGTTTTTCGTGGGCGAAAATATTTTTTCTTCCTTTTCCTCTTTTTTCCGCCGGAGTTGTTTTAAGCCAATCATTTATGTTTTTGTGTGCTACCGGACAATATTCTACAGGAACAAGACGGTTGCTTCCTCTTTCCGAAAAACAGCCGTCGTTCAGTTGGATTCTTGCCCTGTATCCGGTTTCTTTCCCGGATATTGTAAAAGGCTCTGTGATTTTGATTCCGTTTGAACTGAAAAGTTCTACGAATATCCTGCTTTTCAGTTCCTTTTGGTATTGAGCGTCAATGTGCATCATGTCGCAGCCGCCGCATTTTCCGTACAAAGAGCAGAACGGCTTTACTCTGTGAAATGAAGGCTCAAGGACGTTTAGAATCCTTCCTTCGTCAAAATCTTTGTGTTCTTTTGTGATTTCTATGTCCAGTTTTTCTCCGGGAACGGCATACGGGACAAAAACCGTTTTCCCGTCTATTTTCCCTATACAATTTCCACCAAATACGAATTTATCTGCTATAATGGTATGCGACTTCATGTTCTACAATACTAGCAAAAATATTTTTTTTAGTGGAGTGACTAAATGCAGACAGAGAAATTTTTTCAGACGATGAAAGACGGAACCGAAATAGCCGTGAACCGATGGATTCCTGACAACGAAGAAGACATAAAGGCGGTGATAGTGCTTTCCCACGGAATGCTTGAGCACGCTCTAAGGTACGACAGGATAGGCTCTGACTTTGCCGACAAGGGTTTTGTGTTCAGCGGACACGACCACAGAGGTCATGGACGGACGGCTTTCAATGCGGAACAGAAGGGAACAGGAGAATTCGCTCTTCTTTCAAAAAGCGATGGATTCAACCTTGTGGTATCCGACCTTGAGGAAATCATAGGAAAAGTCAAGGCTGACTTCCCCGGAAAAAAAGTCATTCTTTTGGGACATTCGTTCGGCTCTTTTGTGGCGCAGGCTTTCATCGAACGATCTGGAAAAAAAATCGATGGTTGCGTGCTTTCTGGAACCTCAGGACCAAGGCGTTCTGCAGTCCGCAGCGGTCTTTTCGTTACATCCCTGATGATGCTTTTCCATAAAAAGAACTACAAATCCATTGCCTTGCAGAAAATGGCGTTCAAAGGCTACAACGACCGCTTTGGAGAAATAAAGACGGGACTTGAATGGCTTTCCAAGAGCGAAAGCAATATAGAAATGTACATGAACGATTCGTGGTGCGGCGGAGTTGCGACTCTGGGATTTTTCAGGGAGATTTTCAAAGGACTGAATGACATTCACAAGAAAAATAACATGAAAAAGATTCCTTCTTCGCTTCCGATTCTTTTTGTCACCGGAGAAGAAGACCCTGTCGGGGATTACGGAAAGACAATCAGGGCGCTTGCCTCGGATTACAAGAACAATGGGGTTAAGGTCGTCGACACAAAATTCTATGAAGGATACAGGCACGAAATCCTGAACGAGGAGATTTCCGAGCGGGTGATGGACGATATCGTTAGTTGGATAGGCTCTAACGTGATTTAGGAACGGTAAATCCGCCTCCTAAAGCCTTCAGTTCTCAGGGCTTACGTATGAAAAATGCATACACAGAAAAGAGACTCATAATAAAATAAAAAAGGCTGCCGGGAGTGCAGCCGATTTTTTACGGTAACGGTTGTTTTTTGGGGAATATAGATTCTTATGCGTAAGCCCCGCTTCAATCCTTGTTGAACATTGACTAATCCGCTTGATAGGAAATATAATCTTTTCATTGTGTTGATTAGATATGGAACAGACAGGAAGGGTAAGCCTGTAAAAAAGGCTGTCATCTATACCAAAAACGAGCATGGAATTTCCTTCGACAATGTGGATTTTGATGCCGTAATGATTATAAGACGCCTGAAGGATGCGGGCTTCCATTCCTACATAGTAGGCGGCGCTGTCCGGGATTTGGTTACGGGCAATTCTCCCAAAGATTTTGACATCGTGACAGACGCAACCCCTTCAAGGATAAAAAGGATTTTCAGGAATTCAAGGATAATCGGAAGACGGTTCAGGATTGTGCATATAGTATGCGGTCCCAAGATATTCGAGGTAAGCACGTTCAGAAGCAATGCGGAAGGCTCGGTCGGAAACGATTTTGGCTCTATGGACGAGGATGTGATGCGAAGGGACTTCACGATGAACGCCCTTTACTACGACCCCATTCAGGAGCAGGTGATAGACTATGTGGGCGGAATGAGGGACATAAAAAAAAGAGTGCTAAAACCTGTGATTCCGCCGGAGCGGATTTTTGTCGAAGACCCGGTAAGAATGCTCCGTGCCATAAAATATTCTGCAAAACTTGGGGCGAAAATGCCTTTTTCGTTGCGCTTCAGGATAAGGCATTGCGCAGGGCTTCTTTCGTCAATCTCTCCTTCAAGGCTTACCGAAGAACTTTTAAAGATAATAAACAGCGGCGAGGCAAAAAAAATAGTAGAGGAGGCGTTGGACACAGACCTTTACATGGCGATTCAGCCTTCGGCAAGCGCGATGATGTACGCCGAGAGGAATTTCGAATCCGCATACATGAAAAGTCTTGGGGAACTGGACTCTTTTGTCGAAAAAAATCCCGACTCAAGGCTTGGAAAAAAACTTGTGTTCCTTATAAGAGATTTTATATACACGCTCACAGACTGGAAAAAAGAAATTGAGTGTAAATCAGTGCAGGCGGAACTGTACGCAAGGACATGGACGGAATGCAGGGCCTTTGTCCTTCCGATGAATCCGCAGAGGTCTGAACTGGAGTATGCGGTAAAATCCGTGCTGTCGGAAATGGGAATCAAGTTCAAGGCAAAAAAAGACTCTTCGGCTAAATCTTCAAAAACCGATGGAGCAAAGCCCGAATCCAAAAAGGAAAATTCGCCTTCGATAAAGACGGAGAACGCTAAAACTCTTTATACAAAACTTTCGGATGCGAAAAAGCCGGGAAACAAGAATGGTGGAAAACTTTCCTGCAAAAATCCCGGATTAAGGAAACCCAAAATCGCAGAATCAATGCTTGTTACCTGACAATGCGCGGCGGTTTTTCGTCGATGTATTCCGTTCCGGTAATCTTGTCTATTATAAAACTTACTTCTTCTATCAATATTCCCGTGTAGGATTCTATGTTCTCGATTACGTACTGCTGCATCTTGTGGAGTTTTCCCGTAAGCTGAGTGCCGAACGGAACGTCTATCGTGATGGATATTCTGTAGCCCCTGTTGTCGGTTTTTATGCTCATCTTTTTTATCCTGACGGCAGGATCGGTCTCGTAGACGCAGTGCATGACCATCTGCGTGAGGGCTGCTTCCGAAATCTCAAGCCTTCCTTTTTTTGAAAATTCCGGCTGAACGACGGATTTTTCAAAAAGCCGTCCCGAATTGGAATCTTTTTTGCGGAAGAGCCTGTTTTTCCTGAAGAAAACTTTTATCGTGTTCGAAAAAATCTGCGGATAGTTCTGCTTTACTTCGATTGACGGGACGGGAATTACGTGTTTTCCTTCGATTTGGCGGGATTTTATGGCTTTTTCTATCTCTTCCCTGGTGGAAATTTCTTCGATGTGTATTATTTTTTGCGGCTGCGGAAGCTGAAGCCTTGCGGCGATTTTGTTCACCATCTTTTCGGAAGTTCCCAATATGAGGATTTTTTTTACGTGTTCCTTTTTAAGCCCTTTTGCAATCTCGTCCCGATGGTCTTTGTCGTCGAACAAGGCGACACGAACTGCGCCCATGTATGTTTTTTCTCTTTTTGCGCTGTGTCCTGCGACAATCTTGTCGTCTTTTATAAGAAGTCCGTCATCGATTATGGAACTGATTCCGTATTTTGCGGCAAGAAGTTTTGAGCGGAAACTTTTTCCCGTTCCGCTTGGTCCTACAAGGGCGAAAACGGATACAGGTTTTAATCCTTCTACTATGTCCTTGATGAAATTTCCCATAACGCCGATTATAAGCCTAAGTCCGCCGTTCGGCAATCGGCGGTTTCCAGAAAAGAAATAAAGTCCTTCCCGAGTGGAGAGGATATTGATTCGGGAAGAGCGATGTCGTTTTTGGGAAACGAAAGTTTTTTTGCATGGAGGAAAAGTTTCCGGTTTCCTTTTATTTCTTTTGCTCCGTAGGCGGTGTCCCCAAGAAGCGGAAAACCGTGCAGGGAACTTTGGCTTCGAATCTGGTGCGTCCTTCCGGTGTGGATTATGAATTTAACGAGCGTTATTTCATGACGGTTGTAAGTTCCGTATGCAATTGGAAACGCTTCCGTGAACGCGTTTTTTCCGGAATCGGAAAGGCTTTCGCCGATTTCTGCGTTCACCGTCCTGAAAGCGTTTTTTTCGTTTTTGTTTGTTTTTTCTATCCTGTCGTTCCAGCTGCAGAAATCATCCATCTTTCCTTGGACGATGGCGATGTATTCTTTTTTTATGCGGTGTTCCTTCATGTTTTCTGAAAACCATCTTGCGCCGGTAAGGCTCCATGAAAAAGTTATAAGTCCCGATGTCCTTCCGTCAAGGCGATGAAGAGGTCCGGGCGTAAACGAAAGAGAATGCGGATGAGGTTCAGAACCATAGATTTTTATCACGCCTTTTTCAAGGGAATCGCATTTTCCGTGCACGACTGTTCCGTATGGTTTTTCAACGAATATAAGGTCGTCGTTTTTGAATATGATTTTTATGTCTGGTACGCAGGTTTCTTTTTGTTCGGTTTGAAAGGATTTGTTTTTTTCTAAAATGAATTTTGCAATCTCAATCGAATCATTTTCGTTCAGATGTGCGGACGGCAAGGCTTTTTGCCCGTTCAGCCTTACAAGTCCTTTTCTTGTAAGCGAATATATCGAAGAAAGGCTGTGTTCCGGAAGCAGTTTTTTTAGCACCCTGTCAAACCTTCTTCCTTTGTCGTTTGGACCTGCCTTCAAGAGAGTGAAATCCATCGGCTGATTATAACAATTAAAATGGTATCGTTCCACTAGTAAAAAAAGCCCCGTGATGATAATATAAAGCCCATGTTTAATACTTTGAGCGAACAGGTTAAATCTTTGGTTACAAGCCCTGTGTTTCTTGCGGCGTTGACCAGCTGGTTTTCAGCGCAATTCATAAAGACTGTGATAAATATTCTTTATGGGCAGATTCACAGCCTGGGAGAACTCATTGAAAATCTTTTTTGGAAGACGGGCGGGCTTCCTTCAAGCCATTCTGCGCTTGTTACATCGGTAGCCACCACAATCGGATTCAGGAACGGGCTTGGCTCGGACATCTTTCTGCTTTCTTTTGCGTTCCTGATGGTTACGGTCAGGGATGCCGTGGGCGTAAGAAGGGCAAGCGGCATGCAGGCAAGGAAAATAAATAATATCGGTAAAACCTTGGGAGAAAAAGGGATAATAGAATACAGGGCGATGAAGGAAGTCCAGGGACATTCCCCGATGGAAGTGACGCTCGGCTGCGTCCTTGGCTTTGTGCTTGGTCTTGCCTTTTCGATTTTTTAGACGCATGGACACTTTAAAACAATATGTGCTTCCTTTAGCGGTTATAGCAGCCTCTCTTGCAGTTTTTGCAATGTTCAGGACAGTTCCGACGGCAAAACTCTGGGACGGGTATTCGGTTCTGTACGTTCCTTCCGAGGCGGACATTTCTTCTGTGGAAAATATCCTTTACAAAAACGGAATAAAAGAATTTTCTGCAAAGGAAAACCAGTCTGTTCCGCTAAATATAGCATCCGAATCCCCGGAAGTGGCTCTTTCTTCCTCAACTTTGAATCCAAGTCATGAATATCTTTCGGAAAGAGAAAATTATTTTTTTGATAAGGAAAAAGATTTTAGACTTTATTACATTCCCGAAAAATACCGTGCACATCTTTCTGAAACTGAGGCGGAACTGATAGATTCGCTTGGAATTGTTTCTGGCGTGGATTCCAAGACTTCCTATCCGATGATTTCGCCTTTGGTGTGCATTCTTTTTTCGGTTTTTCTTGTGCTTTCTTCAAAAAGAAAATTAATCATGGCATCCCTTCTTTTTCTTCCCGTGTGCTTTTCGTTTTTTGTTCCGACTTATTCTTCCGCCGCTTCCGTGTGCCTTCTTATGCACGCGCTCTATCTTTCTGTAAGGATATGGGGAAGAAGGAATTTTTTTGCTTCTCTTTTAAAGAACATTGCGTTTTCCGCATCCGTTATTTTTTCGTTTGCACTGCAATTTTTTTCAGGATTCAAATGCGCAGCTCTTTTTGTTGTACTTATTGCGTCCGTTTTTTGCGCATTCCTTCTTGTGCATAGACTGGGAAAAAAATTGGAAGAAAGGCGTTATAACTTTGTTCCGGTTCTTATGGTCGGAGCGAAGTTTATGCCCATTGTTACAAAAAAGACCGGAAAATCACTTGTTGTTCTAAGTTCTTCGATAACGGTTCTTCTTGTGCTTGCACTTTTTTCCGTGAACATGAATTTTTTTTCATCTTATTCGGATTTTTCTTCAAAAAAGATTTTTCTTCCTGCGGCGAAATCTTACGCAAAATCTCTTCCCGACCTGAACGATTATGTAAACTGGAGATGGGACGCGCTTGTTTCTCCATATATTCATCTTGATTCATCCGGTACAAACAAAAAGGAAAGCGTTGCTTTTCCGACATATACAAATGAAGGCGGAAAAATAAAAGAATCCGTTAAGTCAATCACATTTGACAGAAAATTCAAGGCGGATTCTTTTTCCGATATAGATGCGCTTGGATTTCCTGCCATTGAAAAAATCCTTAAAAAGCAAAGACATCTTGTTCCGGGCTTTGTGCCTTTAGAAAGACAGACTTTAGGGCTTTCTTCTGTTATTGCACTTGTTTTTTCGCTTATTTTCCCGCTGGTTCTGTATTTTTCAATGTCAGAATCAGGCTTTAAGGCAGGCATCCGATGACAACATTTCCGAATATACATTCACTCAAAAAAAATGCCTATAAAAAAACTGTGAACGCTTTTCTTCCGAACACTGTTCTTGTTCCTCTTAGGCAGGACGTGAACGGCTCGTGCAGGCTTTTGGTAAAAAGCGGCGACAGAGTGAACGAAGGCGAGCTGATTGCTTCCGGCGTTTTATCGGAAAGTACTAATTTTTCTTCGATGATTTATTCCCCGATTCCGGGAATTGTATCGGGCGTTGAACCGTGCATTTGCCCTGACGGAAAACATTCCATGGCTGTAAGAATAAATCTTTCGGGAAGTTTTTCGTATCTCGGGAAAAAACTGCAGCCGCTAAATGCATTAAGTTTTTCCCGCAATGCACTTCTTGAAAGCATTGCATTAAAAGGAATTGTAAATACGTTCACGACAAATGAGCCGACTCTTCTTGCCGACGACTTAAAACGTGCGGAAAAATCAAACAGCGGAATCCTTGTAGTAAGAATGTTTGACGAGGATTCTTCAAGGCTTACGGACACGCTTCTTTCTTCGATGTATGCCTGCGAAATTGTGAAAGGAACTTTGATTGCGGCAAAAGCGATGAATGCCCTAGGCATAGTTTTTGTGTGCGGCAAGGATTTTTCCATTCCGGAAACGGAAAACATAAACGTTCCGTTTTTTGAAATGGTTGTGGACTCAAAAAAATATCCTTCAGGCTATAAAAATCAGCTTGCAAGAGAAATACTTTCCAGAAAAAAAGGAGAACCGTTTTCGGCTGCGTCCGGAAAATCCATGTTCACGGATTCTTCAACAATGCTTGAACTTTACAGGAGCGTAACATTCGGAAAACCTACACTTTCAAGATACGTGCTTGTTTCAGGCGAATGCCTTCATGCATCCGGACTTGTGAACGTTCCGCTCGGAATGTCTTTGAGGGAACTTGCGATTCAATGCGGCGGACTTGAAAAAGAGCCCGGCGCGGTGATAATAAACGGTTATGTATCGGGTTCTGCAATCTATGACCTTGAATCTCCCGTTACAAAATACGTAAAATCCGTTACGTTCATTCCTGAAAGAAAAGTGCCGGAGCAGAGAACATCCGTGTGCGTAGGCTGCGGTTCCTGCAGGCGAATCTGCCCGGAAAAACTTTCTCCCGATTTGATATACAGGCATATAACGGACAGAAAACCCGTTCCGAAAGTTTATCTTGATTCTGCAAGGTTCTGCACAAACTGCGTTCTGTGCAATTCGTGCTGCCCTGCAAGGCTTCCTTTGAGCCAGATAATATACAATTACAACGATTTCCGTCTTGACCGGATGAAAAATAAGTCTTCCGAAAAATCGGAGACGGAACCGGTCGAGGAAACCCTTGGGTGAGGTATTAAATGGAAAAAGTGAATGAAAAAACTTCTTTGAAAAAAGAGAAAGTAAAAAGAATCCTTGTAAGACCGTACACTTATCTTACCGATTCCATCGGAGACGATTCGGTGAAGATGATTTTTCTGCTTTCCCTTCAGATTTTGATGCTTTTTTTTACACGGACGTACGATTCTCTTTTTGTGATTCTTGCCGCCGTAATGGGTTCTGTATGCGCAAACCTGATAAGCATATACGTATACGATGCTTTTCAGCTTGAGGACAATTTTCAGATTCCGATAAGCATTATTCAAGGGATTGTAACAGGAATGTTCCTTCCGGGAGATTATCCGCCGTTCACTGTGTTTTTTGTTACACTGTTTGTAATGCTTTTTGCAAAACACCTTTTCGGAGGTTTTGCCTGCGCATGGGTGAATCCGAGCATATGCGCGGTGCTTGTGCTTTGGATAATAGGTTCACGCATTTTCCCGGATTTTTTAGTTACGCACGATCTTATTTCTTCAAGAAATCCGAGCCAGTTTATGATAGAAAACGGCGTTTTTCCGATATACAGGCTTGACCCCGTTATAACAGAAACGCTGAACAATACAGTTTTCGGACTTTTCAAAGTTTCGATTCCCGAAGGATATGTTTCTCTTCTTTGGGACACAGGTTCTTCGATTCCTGCGTTCAGGTTCAATCTTATTTCAATGCTTTCATCGATTGTAATTTTCAGCGACGAACTTTCTAAAGGACTTTCCTCATTGGCGTTTATTGTAATGTATGCGCTTCTTGTAAGATTTGCTTTTCCGTTGATGTTCGGTTTTTCCGACGTAAAGGGGGACGTTTTGCTTTCACTTCTTACGGGCGGAACATTGTTCTGCTGCACGTTTGTAATCGGCTGGTACGGCACAAATCCCATGACCATAGGCGGAAAAGTAATTTACGGAAGCCTTGCAGGAATTTTTGCGCTTCTTGTTGCGGGCTGCGGCACATCTCCTTCAGGAATGATTTTTACTGTCATGATTGTGAATATCCTTTCTGTTTTTATTCAGCAATTCGAGGTTCGCTATGACAGAAAACGCATGGAACGTCTTATGGAAAAAAGGATGGCGGCGGAAAAATGAAAAAAGAATTTAGATTTGTTTCAAAAGAATTCTGGAGACTTTTCGGGATATTTTTTGCCTTGGTGTTCGTTCTTTTCGGAATTAACATAGGATTTATAAAACTCGGCGAAAAAAAATGGAGAACATCTCTTTCAAAAAGCGTGCAAACCGTTCTGGATGAAAAATTTCCCGGATACTGGACTGTAAAAGATTTTAAAACAATTGAAAATCCTTTTTCCGCAAGTGCGGCTTTGTTTGAAATCCGGGCAAAAAGCGGCGAAAAATCGAATGCCGTAATCATAAGAACACAGACTTTGTACGGGCCTTATCCTTCCGTGTTTATTTACGACGGAACGAGCGAACCTGAGTTTGTAGGATATTCGCTTGTGCATGGAAGAATAAGGGCTTTGATGGAAGAACGTCCGTCGGACATATTTATATCCTACTGGACAAGGCGGATTCCATGCATAGTAAAAAACTGCGCCCCGAAGGAGCTAATATGACAAAAAAAGCTTTTTCATTCCAAATGGCGACCACCTGCGTGATGGCTATAGCCGCTCCCGGAAGGTTTTATGTAGGACTTCTGCTTTCTCTTGAGATTCTGTTTCTTATGATTGTTGTAACTTTGTTCCGCTTTTTTATTGGATTTATAAAACTGAAGAATCTTGAAGCAATTTCGTTGTGCACATTTATAGTTTCGTGCGCAATGTTTTTTAAGGAATTTCTTGCGTTTTTGATGCCCGCGATGGCTTTACAGCTCAGTTTTGTGATTTTTCTTCCTGCCGTATCAACTTTTCCGCTCTGCTTTCTTTTGGACGATAAAGAGCGTTCCGTAAAGGAAACGCTTAGACTTAATATCGTTCCTATTGCAATATCTTCAGGATATGTGATTTGCATTTCGTTTTTGAGGGATATTTTGGGCTACGGAACGATAACTTTTCCTTCGTTCGGGAAAGTTATTGAAATTGTCATTTTTAAAGGAGAACGGATAACTTTGCTTTCTTTTATAGCGACTATTCCCGGAGCTCTTTTGCTTTCATCCGTTCTTCTTATGGTGTATCTTTTATTCGAGAAAAAAATCGACATCCTTAAAAAGGTTGGGTTTGAAAATGATTGAAACGATACTTTTTTACACGATATTTTCTTCCGTCATTTTAATATACGGAATAGGACTTCACACCTCGACAGTAGTTTGCGGTTCTGTAAAAAAACTTTACGTTCCTGCGTTAAAGGCTTTTTTCACCGTGATACTTTCTTCGTCGGCAACATGGCTTTTTATAAAATTCGTTCTTGTGCCTCTTTCTCTTACGAGCGTTTATCCGCTTGTTGCAAGCCTTTTTTTCTTTTCAATCTCGATTTTGACGGAAAAGTTTTTTTGCTCAAAAACAAAAACTGAAGACACGGATTTTAATTTTCTTTTTCTTGTTACGATTTTGGTGCTGAACGAAAGTACTTCAATAGTTGACGTGCTTCTGATTTCATTTTCGTCATTTATGTCGTTCGTGATTCTTCTTCCGCTTCTTTATTCATTAAAAAACAAGATAGACATGGTGGGGAACTCTGCCATAAACGGAAACAGAAAGGTTCTTCTTTTTATCTCGGTCTCTATAATTATGATGGTACTCCTGTTCGCCAATGTGAGCATACTGAATCCGGGAGTCCTAAAATAAGATGGAGGAAAAACCGCTTTAAAATACGGCGCATTTGCTATAGACTGTAAACGAAATTGGGAAAGAGTATGTCAATTTTTATTTGTATAAGCTTAAAATCATCAATGATAGAAAGATACCGCACGGAAGTCCTTGAAAAGGATTATCAGGAAGTTATAAAACCGACCCTGAAATTCATGATTTCAAGCAAGGCTTCGTGTCTTTCCATGTCGCTGAACGGCGTTCAGATGGAATATTACAAGCAGAAACATCCGGAGATTTTTGAAGTTTTCCATAAACTTACATCTACAAAGCAGCTTGAGCTTTTGGGCGGCGGTTACTACGATCCGGTATTTCCGCTGCTTTTTGCCAGGGATAGAACCGGGCAGATAGAGAGGCTTTCTTCCGTGATAAGAGATGCCGCCGGAAAACGCCCGAGAGGTATTTCAATCTGTGCAAGCGCATGGGATTCAAGTCTTGTTGCAAGTTTTTCCACGTGCGGAATGGAATATGTGCTTTTGGATTCGTCTATAATTCCGCCAGAAAAAAACAAAGCTATCCCTCTTATAATGAACGACAAAGGAAAATCCATAACCATCCTTCCCATGGAAAATGCCCTGAAACCGCAAGGCTCTTTGAACCATGAGGATTTTCTGAGAGACATCGAGACTTTCGTGTACAAGAATTTGAAAGCAAGCGAAAGGGATTTGTTCCGTGTGGTGAACATACAGTTCACGCTTGAGGAATTCAAGAGTCTTTTCGATTCAGGATTTTTCAAAAAACTTGTGGAAACTTCCGTTGCCTCGCAGGGGAAATTCGTCCTTGGCACGGTGCAGCAGTATGCGAAGGCTGAACTTTCTCATGAACCTGTCTATATAGCGTCGGGGCTAAGCAGAGAGATTGCCCAGTGGGCATACAAACCCTATGAGGCTGTCAGGGTGAACAAGGCTTACCCCATAACGATATTCAATTTCTTTCACATATATCCGCAAAGCCGGGCGATATATGACAGGATGATTTATGTATCCATGCTGGTGAACCAAAGCCACGGCGACAAAATCAGGAAGAAGACGGCAAGGCTTAAACTTTGGGAAGCGCAGGCTGGCGAAGGATTTATCTGCACGTCAAGAGGCGCTTTCGTAAATTCGGCATACAGGCAGGGCTCTTACAAGATTCTTTCAGAGGTGGAAAAAATTCTTAGGGAATGCGACAACTTCAAGGAAAGCATTTCCTGCTTTGACTACAACGGCGACGGATTTAACGAGTACATATGCAGAATGGAAAATTATTTTGCAGAAATTACACCGATGGGAGGCGCTGTCCGAGAACTCGACGTAATCCAAAATTCCGGAAATTTTGCAGACAGTCTTAGCCGTGTAAAAGAATTCGAGGGCGCGGACGACGGCTATGAACGGGCTCTTTTTGTGGACCATCTTTTCACTGAAAAAGAATTTGCGGATTTCATCCAGAATGTACCTAGCGGAGTCGGTATATTTTCCAAGATGCTGTATTCCAACGTAAGCTTCAGTTCCGATAAAAAAGAGGTGCAGTTTGTAGTTAAAGCGCTCTTCAACAAAAGCCAGAGCGTTTCCATGAGGAAAAAGTACGTGATGACATCTGGCGGAATGATGATTCAGTACATAATAAAAAACGAAAGCGATTCAAAACTTTCCGCAAAATTCGCCGTGGAATCCAGTTTTGCCCAGACCAATTTCAATGCGGAAAACTTCAATGCGTTCGCCCTTGAGATAGTAGGAAACGACAGAAAGCAGGAGATAGACACAAGAAGTTCGTCCAGGGAACTGAACGATTCGGGGGTGATTTCCGATGTCCAAAGTTATTTTCTTACAGACACGGACAGTTCCATATCGTTCATGTTCGAGCCTAACGAAAAATGCGCCCTTTCGTTCGTTCCTATAGTGTTCAAAAGACCGGAATACACGTCGGGGGAACTTGCCGATGCTGGAATGACATTCGCAAGCACTATTTTTTGGGACATAAATCTTGAGCCGGGCATGGAAACCGAAAAGACGATAAATTTCAGCATATTCAACCGTCGGAAAAAAAGTCGCAATTCAAGGAAAGCCCGTTCTGTTGAGTAAACCTCTTAAAAATCCTATAATGCATGCCATATTTTTGACATAGGATTTGCATGATGAAAAAAAGACTAATTACCTCGGCGTTGCCGTATGTGAACAATATTCCCCATCTTGGAAACCTGATACAGATGCTTTCGGGAGACGTTTTCGCTCGGTTCTGCAGAAACAAAGGCTACAACACACTTTACATCTGCGGAACGGATGAGTACGGAACCGCCACGGAGACAAAAGCCATCGAAGAAAAAAAGACTCCCAGGGAACTTTGCGACCACTACTACGCAGAACATGTGAAAATCTACGACTGGTTTCATATAGATTTTGATAAATTCGGGCGGACATCGAATTCGCAATGCACCGAGATAACCCAGTCTCTTTTTTCAGACCTTGACAAGGCGGGTCTTGTTCACGAGCGTGAAAACAGGCAGCTTTACTGCGACCAATGCAAAATGTTTCTTGCTGATAGGTACGTTGACGGAACTTGCCCGAAATGCGGAAGTGAAAAAGCTCGCGGAGACCAATGCGATGACTGCGGAAGCCTTCTTGATCCTATAGAACTGAAAGAACCTAGATGCCACACGTGCGGCTCAAAGCCGGTTGTAAAAGACACAAAGCATCTTTACATAGATCTTCCGTCTATTTCAGGAAAACTGAACCGCTGGGTTGAACAGACGGGGCGGGACGGAAAATGGTCGGACAACGCCATGAACGTCACAAAGGCGTGGATAAGGGACGGACTTAATGAAAGGGCGATAACCCGAGATCTTAAATGGGGAATTCCCGTTCCCCGCACAGGCTATGAGGACAAAGTGTTCTACGTGTGGTTCAACGCGCCAATCGGCTACATATCCATAACAAAGCAGCTTGCCGACGAACTTAAAGAAGACGGAAAGGACAGTTTCGACTGGAAATCATGGTGGATTCCATCCGAAAGCGAAGATAAAAAAGATTCTGAGGAGATAAAACTTTTTCAATTCATAGGAAAGGACAACATTCCGTTCCATACGGTTATTTTTCCTTGCACACTTCTTGCTTCTCCGCATGACTGGACAAAACTTTTCCATATGTCTTCCACCGAATACATGAACTACGAGGACGGAAAGTTCAGCAAAAGCCGCGGTGTCGGTGTTTTTGGAAGCGATGCGATGGAAAGTGGAATCCCTTCGGACGCATGGAGATTCTACATTTTCTACAACAGACCTGAAAAGCAGGATTTCCAGTTCACGTGGAAAGATTTCATGGAAAAAATGAACTCGGAATTGATAGGAAACCTGGGAAATCTTGTGAACAGGACGCTTCTTTTTGTAAACAAGTATTACGACGGAAAAATTCCGGAATCTTCTGTGGACGAAAAACTTTGGGAAAAAGTCCTTGAACTTGAAGGAAAAGCGACGGAGGCTCTTGAATGGGCGAATCTCAAGGATGCATTCCGCACGATGTTCGAGATTTCCGATATTTGCAACAAGGCGTTCCAGGACGCAGAACCGTGGAAGACAAGGACAAGCGAGCCTGAAAAAGCCGAAAAACTCATCTACAACCTTTGCTACGTAATAAAAGATCTCATGATAATGATGAATCCGTATATGCCTGAGTACACGCAAAAAATAATGGGATATTTCGGAAAATCCATACGGGAAACTAAGGTCGGAACAAAAGCGAGGGACGGCTACACTTGGAGTGACCTTGGAAAGACTTCAGGGCTTAGCGATGTAAAGCCGACGGAAATTTTTTTCAAGCCGCTTGATGAAAAGACAATGCTTTCTTTCAGAAAGAAGTTCAGCGGAAAATCAAAGGAGCAAAATCCGAAAAAAAAGATCGACGATTCAGGTTCTCTTCCACTTGATATGCAGGCCGAACATTTTGAAAAAAATATCCGGTTGAGGGTAGCTAAGGTTGTAAAAATCGAAAGAAATCCGGATTCCGACAAACTTTACATAGAACATCTTGACGACGGTTCCGGATCGGATAGGGTTATCCAGTCTGGGCTTGTCCCATATCTTAAAGAGGATGAGATTCTGGGACGGAACGTGGTCATTGTCGATAATCTTGCGCCAAGGAAAATGCGCGGGGTCGAAAGCAGGGGCATGCTTCTTGCGGCGGACTACAAAAAAAGCGACGGAAGTGACGGCGTGGAACTTGTGGAAGTTCCGTGGGCAAAACCCGGAACGGAAGTCGTCCTTGAAGGAACGTCTGAAGGTCTTGAAAAAAGCGAAAACGTAGACGCTTCCGTTTTCTTCAAGATAGAAATAAAGGTGGCGGCAAAAAATGTCCAGATTGCGGGAAAAAATCTTACCGCACTGGGAAAACCTTTGACCACAAATCTTACGGTGGACGGAAGCGTGAGCTAGGACTTTTTTATGTTCGATTTCAAAATAGAAAGAATTCAAAAAAAGAAAAATACGAACGAAGGCTCGTTCCTTCAAACTCCGTTCTGGTGCGATTTCAAAGCGCGTCATGGCTGGAAGGCGATGCATTTTTCGGTGAACGCCGTCTATCCTGACGATGACGAGGACTTCTGTCTGAACGGCGTAAAGATAAAGCCTGTTCGCCAAATGGAAAATTTTGAGATCTCCGTGTTGGAAAGAAGTTTTATGAAGGGGCTTTTTTCAATATGTTATGTTCCGTTTATGCCTGCTTTGCCTTTTCGCTGCACGGACGAAGAAAAAATCGACATGATTCTTTCGGAAAACTCAGGCGATGAGGAAAATCTTTCGGTAGTGGACGAAGTTCCTTTGACGCCTGAGGCACAGACGATAGAGTTTGCGAATTTTATCAGGGATCTTGCGCTTTGTCTAAAACCTTTTCTTCCTAAAAATGCGCTTTTTATCAGGTTCGACCCGGACTGCTCTTTTTCTTCTCTTGAACAAAGGGAAATATTCAACTACGGAATGCGTATCGTGAGTTTTTCAGACGCTCTTCGCCTTGTAAAATGCAGGAACGACATTCAGCCTCCGGATACGACACTGATTTCTCTTTCGGAGACGGAGGATGAGATTCTTTCAAGAATGCATTCAAAATGGCGATATAACATTCGTCTTTCCGAGCGGAAAGGAGTAAAAATAGAACGCTACACAGGCGATGATTCCGATATCGAAGAAAAAGTCGATATTTTCTATTCTTTGATGCAGGAGACAACGGCACGCGACGGAAATTCATGCCATGAAAAAGGATATTACCTTGACCTTCTTCGCTTGTCGGCTGAGGAAAGAAAAAAAAATAACGACGTTCCGCTTGTGCGTCTTTACATCGCGGATAGCGACGGGGAAAAAATCGCTTCGATAATCGTGCTTTTTTCAAAGACTGAATCGGTTTACCTTTACGGCGCTTCCGGAAACAGAAAAAGAAACCTAATGCCCAACCATCTTCTTCAGTGGACGGCGATTTTGGATGCAAAGTCTTACGGAAGCGGCGACTACGATATGTACGGGCTTCCGCCTGAAGGCAAGAACGAACGGCATCCTATGCACGGTCTTTATATGTTCAAGTCAAATTTCGGCGGGAAAAATATGCACAGGACAGGAAGCTGGGATTACCCGTACAAATTTTTCTACAGGATTTTTTCCGCAGTTGAAAATTTCAGGGCGTTCTGGCATAAGGGAGTAATTAAAAAACTTCACGGAAGATAACAGCTAAAATATCAGTGAATATATAAATATTGTAAACGTATTTTTAATAAATTCTGCGGAAAAAAAAATTTGTATCGTAATGCGGACACGGATACATAAGAATCGGAATATTCGCAAACGTATTTTGAAAAGGATTAAAAAAATCTTTATTCCAAAACTAAAATCTTTTTTGAATAAAAAACTTTATTTACCAAGGAACAGTTTTTTTAGTTCAGTATTTGCTTACGCTAAAAACTGCGACGTGGAAGACCCTTCGGATTTGGTTTCCGTGATGGACAACGCCGACAAAGCTCTCTACCACGTAAAGGAAAACTTCAAGGGTGGCATAGCCTATTGGAAAAACATTCGGAAAAAATCCTAAATGTCCTGTATTGTGTCCTTGAGGTTTATTGCGTTTTTGTAGAAGATTGTCTCCATGTTGTCGGGAAACGATTTTTTTATGTCCTCCAGCTGTAAGAAAAGCTCCTCGATTGTCGCCGTCTTTCCGAATACGATTTGGGCGTAGCCTGCTTCCCTTAGCTGCTTTGCTTCAAGATTGTTTATTTGGCTTACATTAACCGCATACGGCAATGCCTTTAGTTTCTGAAGATTTTCTTTTGTAAGAAGAGGAAATTTCATGTTCATTACAAAAAGTTTTTTCATCTTAGACTGTATTGTTTTGAACGCCTCAAGTTTTTCGAATTCCTGTTTTCCAAGAAATGACGAATACACTATAAGTTCCTGCAACGTAAGGTTCATGCTGGCAGCCGCTGTTTCAGTCATTCCGCTGATTCGGGAGTTTATCTCTACTATGTACCAGTTTTCCTTATGGAAGATAAGATCTACCTGACATATTCCGTTCAGTTTTAGAAGGGTGGCAAGCCTTTCCATGTCCCTGTAAAGGTCGTATATCCTGAATTTGTTGTTGAACACGGGACCGAGTTTTACGTTCTGCTTGGGGCTTGTAAGTCCGAACTGATTCACTGAATTTATGAACGGAGATGACATGGCGTATTTGTTGTTGCTTCCGTATATTTCTATCCCGAACGAAGGACCTTCAAGGAATTTTTCAACGAGTCTGTCACCGTTTGTTTTCTTTGAGTTTAATATCCTTATCGCTTCGTCTGCGGTTTTGCAGACATCCATTCCGTAGGAACTCAGCCCTGTCGTATCTTTCACAACCAAAGGGAGTTCAAGTTTTCTTATTTTGTGAAGAAGGGATTCCTTGTATATGTTGTATGAGATTTCCCTGCGGTTCCGCTCAGCCCAATAAAGTTCGTGGTGAACATGAACGCTTTCTGCGCAGTTGAACGAGTTTTCTTTCAAAAAATCTTTGGTGTAATCCTTGTCGAAGCATATGTACGCAGTTTTTTCGGAATGCCCCGCCGTGGCTATGCCTCTTTTTTCAAGTTCAGCGCAAACAAGACTGTCCTTGAGTGAAAGCCAGTCGAACGGAGATTCCCAATATGTTACGGGAACTGCAAGGTCAGGTTTTTCTTTTTCTATCGCATCCGAAACTTTTAGGGCATCGGCATCTTCTGAAAGAATCACAGTTTTTATGCAGGATGGTTTTGCGTTGTCCAAAAGAAACCTTCCGGGTTTTTGCAGGACAAAACTTATTTCTAATTCAGGATAAGTTTCAAGGAAGTTTTTCCATTCATCTTCTCGTGAAGGGAGTTCCAACAAGTCCGTTTTTTTTTCCGGATAGGCTGACGAGTTAGTAGTGAAAAATGTGATTTTCATACGCATTTACATCCATTTTTACGGATTAAAAAATGGGCTGAACAAATAAAGCAAGTTCATTTGTCAGCCCGATTCTTTTTCCGGAAGGAAAATTAGAAATCCTTTTTCTCGGATTTTCTTTTTTTGTTAAGGAGTTTTCTTTCCAGTGTAGTTTTTTTCTGGTGAAGGGTGGCAGAAGGCTTAACGAAATATTCGCGCTTCTTGTACTCACGGATAATTCCTTCTTTTTCTACCATTCGCTTGAATCGCTTTATGGCTTTTTCAAGGTTTTCCGAATCGTCAACTACGATTGTTGCCATGTATTTTTCACCTCCTTCAATACGGCGGTTCCGTAAAGTGTTTTACATATTACTAAAAAATCGACGGTAGGTCAATCTTAAAAAAGGTGTGTTGTTACTTAGTGTTCTTTTAAATGCAGAAAATGCAGATTGTATAAAGAATCCAGGATTGTTGAATTTCAGAGTCTAAAAAGCCCCGGTAAAGGACAGCAATGATACCGCCGTTTTTAATATATGCTACCTTATAGGGTAATTCCGAGTTACTGCAGGAGGTAAGTCTCCGATACCTTATAACCTATGGCACCCGAAGAGCGTAGTCTACGTCACTCGTATAGTGTAATCTATATTTATAAGAACTGACGGATAAACTGTGTGAGAGGTGTGCTTTTTATCACTTTAGCGGAATGCGCATATCTTAATCGGTGAGGTTTTGGCTACGAAAACTTGCAGTGTTTTTAAGCGGTAGTATCATTGCGGCTTAAAATAAATATCCTTAAAAAATTAAGCAACCGCAGCCTGTATAAACAAGCCTTGATTGCTGAATTTCCGCCGTTTCAAGAAAGCCGGAAACTGCGTACAAAGTTCAAGTTTTCGGTACAAAAACTGGAACTTTACAAGACAGCCGTATTGCGCTTGTCGAAGTTATATCTTTATAAAAATGCAGCAGCCGAACAAAATGCGCTTCCCGTCAAATACCTTTTAAATCAACAAAGGAATCCGCAAGTTATTCAATTTGTAGTAACGAATTAT
>CALHVG010000058.1 GCA_938039145.1 uncultured Treponema sp. | reverse complement strand
AAAGGAATCCGCAAGTTATTCAATTTGTAGTAACGAATTATATGTCGCGGGTTACGTTATAGTCAATCTTTTTAAAAAGCGTCCGGTGTAGTGCCGTAATAGCCCACATGATACGGCTAGAATAGGTGACCTATTACAGCTGGAACATGTCACATGTTACAGCACTAATAGACAGCGTATTTCATACATAAATGATTACATACTGATAACAAAAAAAATAACCGTTAGAAGAAAAATATACTTGACAAATTCGGGGGGGGGGGGGGGGGGTAAACTAATAATTACGTAAAAATAATTGCAATGAAAAACATTGCAAGAAGGAGTTTAAAATGAAACAGACAAAGATTGTTTCGATGATTGGCGCATTAGTTTTAATGATTAGTGCAGCAGCGTTTATTACAGGGTGCAAGCAGCCGAACAGCGATAATGCCGGAGCTGTAGTTGTTCAATTCCCGGATGATTTACAGAATACTGCCTGGACTAGCCCATATAGCGGTACACTGGAATTCGGTACAAACACTCTAAAATATGCTAATATAAAAACCGGAGCTACTACAAATCATACAGTTGTAAGTGCTGTAAAAGGCGGCATGCATGGCACCGGATTAAGCTATACTAAAAAATAATCATTCAGCTTAAATTTTTATTAATATTGGAAGGGGTCTGTTATAACTATATAACAGACCCTCATTGCAAGATATGCCCCAAGACCGGTTTCTTATAAAGGAATAGCCTCACGGGCTTTAGAACAGTCAAAAACTCCACGACCTATGAGGGGTCTTAGGGGTACTCCTCTAAGCAGAAGGACGGACATTTTAAATCGTTCGTTCATTTGATTATTTGCTGTATGCCCGTCTCAAGAATTGGGCGTCGCCCAATTCTTACTAGCCGGGTTATACCAGTTCCTCCGCAAGAAAAACAGGGGGTTCCAAAGGGTGGCATTCTTTGGTCGTTGAAAACTGGGGGCAGCGGTAGAAGAATGAAAGCTTGTAAAACTCGTTCTTACTGCCGCCCGACTTGTACGGGTGTGCTAGTCCCACTCGAGCGAAGGGAGATATTCCCTCCGAGCAGGGGACGATGCCTTCACTGAGCGATGAATGATGTCTTCACCGAACGGAGGGCGGACGGTGGAATTGATTTTGCAAGATACAATGCTTTTCCTTTCCGCTGCAATTTTTCCGCGCAGGGAAAACTGTCTAACTATCCTCCGGGATTCCATGATGTCTCATATAATATTTATTTGAATTTTATCACGCCGGCGATATGACATTATTCTAAATCGATTGAACACAAGTCAAACGAATGCTTGAAGAGGGCTATGATTTATTCTATATTAATTCGAAATACCTTGTCGGCGTAAAAATAACTGGTTTGTCAATTTTTATATCTTCAAAATCTTTGTCGCCGGTTAATAAAATGTCCGAGTCAGAAAGAATTGCAGAGGCAAGAATAGGCAAATCTTTTATATTTCTAATTTTTTGATATTTCTTATCATCTAGTATGGCAGGGGTTCAAATTCTTCAAAATTAATTCTGTTAAAGAAGATTTCCAGCTGTTGCATTTTTGTCGGGAATTTCCTTTCAAAGACTTCTTTACATTCTTCTTTTGAGTAAGATGAAATTATTATCGTATGTTTTCTGAGCAAATGAGAAAAAAGTTTTGCAGTCTTTCTGTTTGGAAATAGCATTGCGGAAATTACGACATTTGTGCCTACGAAAACTCTCAACGCAATTTTCTTAATTCTTTGATATAAGTGGTTACATCATCTTCCGATTGGAAGCCAGCTTTTTCTGCTGCACCTTGCATTTGTGTTTGAATATCCGTCAAAGTAATTTTAGATGCATTTGTAAAATAGATTTTCCCCCTGCTTTCTTCAAAAAAGACTTTATCGCCCGTTTTCAAGTGAAGCAGCTTCCTTATCACAAGAGGAACGGTAATCTGCCCTTTTGATGTTACTTTTGCAAGTTCCATAAACACTTCCTTGCATTTCTTAATGTATATGATATATCAAGTTTTTACTTGTCATCAAGTAATTTTCCGATAAGGAAATATTTATTCTACAATTGGCATATAATTGCGGGCGATAGACTAGAGGAAAAGGTTAGATACACAATTTTAATTCTTTTACGAGAAGCCTAAAGTTATTTCTTTTTTACGTTTAATTCATGCTGCGGTTATAATGCATTTACTCTGTAAATAAAATACGAGCTCTTGACAGCTTGTAATTTATACGGATATAATCTATTCATATTTCTTTTAGAGGGGAATGCATATGTCTAACAATTTATTGACTACATTTAAAACATCTGCTATCATCCCCCCCCCCGAATTTAACTAATACACGTAAACTTATTTCACTTCTCATAAAACAAGCCGGAGGCGGTTTGTATTTGATGCATAATATGTATTCAGGTACGGCGCATCCGGCTTTTTTATATTTTAAAGGCTTTATGCCGAATTCTATTTTTCATACACCATATAGGAGGTATTTTATGAAAAAAACTATTTTTATTGCCGGACTTCTGTGTACGCTTGCCGCTTCTGTGTTGTGGGCGGATTGGAACGGAGAGCGCCTGATGGAGGCGGTTCGTGAGCAAAATATGACAAATTTAAAGCACTATCTTGCACAAACAGACAGTGCAAATTATGCGGACGACACTGGTAGAAGTTTATTAATGGAAGCATGTAGCAAGCAATGGATGCCTGGTGTTGAAAAACTTATAGAGGCTAAAGCGAATCCCTCTTTTAAAAATAGCAACGGACAAACGGCTTTAATGATTGCGGTGAAAGAAACTAATAATGATAACATCGCAAAATATCTCATCGAAAGAGGTGAGGCTAATGTGAATGATGTAGATCATAGTGGAAAGACCGTATTGATGTATGCTGCGGAAAATAATAATTACAATAATTTGGTATATCTTGTTAAAAATACTAAAGTTAATCCAGGTCAACAGGATAATCTCGGCAATACAGCACTGATGTATGCTATAAAAAACGGCAACATAGCTGGTGCAAAGTATTTGGCGGATTCGACTGGTGTAAATTGGGATCAAAAAAACAGCGATGGAAAAAATGCTTTTATGCTGGCTGTTGAGAAAAGTACCCAGATGGTGAGATTCTTATTTGAAGGCAATTACGGCTTGGATATTGATAAAAAAGTTAACGGAATGCCAGTATTATTTTGGGCAATAAAAACACGGCAATCAAAAGATGTTATCGCTCTCATAATGAATAACTACACTCCGGAAGCATTGCTGACAACTACAGATGAGAACGGAAACGATATAGAATATTATATCGATCTCCGTAACGACGAATATGCAAGACGCATATTTGAAGAAAAAAAGCATTTTAAGGAAGTACAAGATGCAAAACGGGCTGCAAAACGGAGATACTAGTTTTACCTTCCCCCCCCCCCATCGCACAGAGCCACATAATTATGCTTGTGCGGTGGGAGCATGATGAACAGGTGCTTTATAAAACAGGAGATACCAATGATAAAGAAAATTACTTCGGCGGCATTTGTACTGCTTTTTGCGTCGGCACTGTTTGCCGGCGGAATGGATGAGCGATTAATGAAAGCTGTCCAAGAACAAAGTATAGAGAGTTTACAATCCGCCCTTGAACTGGGCGCAAATCCGAATTATTGCAGGGAATCGGACGAAATGACTCCGTTAATGCTTGCTTGTCACGAACAATGGGTACCATGTGTAAGGTTACTGCTTGAATCCAACGCACGGGCATCGTATAAAAATCGTTACGGTATGACCGCTTTAATTATTGTTGCCGCGAACGACTATGCTAGTTCCATAGTTCAAGACCTTATAACAATAGGCGATGCAGATCCGAACGAGAAAAACAACTTAGGTAAGAATGCATTGATGTATGCTATAGAAAATAAAAATCAAGGCATTATTAAAATTTTGCTTAATTCACCTTTCCTCAACATAAATGCGGTCGATCATATGAGAAATAATGCTTTAATGTATGCCGTTAAGAGCGGCGATGCAAAAATCCTTACACAGCTTCTGAGTTTTTTTCCATCGGCAATTGATTTTAATATACGCAATGCTGAAGGTCAGACTGTTTTTAGTCTGGCGGTGGAAAGCAATAACCTTGGAATGGTGGGAACACTGCTTGAAAGCGGTGCAATAGATGTGTATGAAAAATTGCCTGACGGCACCCCTGTTTTGTTCCAAGCCTTTAGAATAAATTGTGATGACCGCATTATTGGTTTTATTATGTCTGCCGCCGAGCCGGATATGTTGCTTCGGCTAAAAGATAGAGAAGGCCATGATATCGAATGGTATATTTTAAAGTACAAGAATACTGCTGCCCGTGAAAAGCTGGAAAGAATAAAAGAAATGTGGCGCCAGGTATACCGCTGATTTGAGTTCAGTGAGAAAACATAAAAGCGGAATCATTCAATTCCGCATAAACTTAGGAGAAATGATATGAAACGATATGTATTTTTTGCAGCGGCGGCTGTAATTTTTGCGTCTTGTGCAACAACAAAAAAAGCGATGCCTGTGGATAAGACGCTGACGGCGGAAGAACAGGACAATGCTTTATTCGAGATGCTTAAATTGTGCGTGGACAACAGCGATTCGCTTATGTTTGCAGAATATATTGATGATACGGCTCCCGCCCGCATTCGCCGGATAATCAACAGAACTACAGCAGACGGAAAAACACTGCTGCATAAAGCCGTCCTTTTGGAAAGTGCGGCTATTGTAAAAAGATTGCTCGCCGCCGGAGCGGATAAAAACTTTCGTGATCAAAGCGGCAATACGCCCACCGATTACGCAAAAACTGCACGCACAAAAACTATCCGCGAGCTTTTCGGATTTAGAGAAAAGAGCGAAAAAGTAAAGCAAGAAAAGTCTGTCGAAAAACCGGAGCCATCCATTCAGCCGGAAACGGTCAGCGTAAGCCAAACCGGATATTCATACGATGTCGTTTTAGGGCAGGCGGATTCCGAATTCTTAAAAAACGTAAAAAATCAGGATTATGCTGCAGTCAATAAAATGCTCAAAAACGGACAGAATGTGAACACGTCCGATATGCGCGGCAATAATGCTTTGTTTTATGCGCTAAAAGACAGCAACGGCGGCATTATCAATCTTTTGCTTTCATATAATATTAATTGCAACTACCGGAATAAATCCGGTCAGCTGCCGTTCTTGTACGCGGTAGACAAAGGCAATATCGCTATCATTACCGATTTGTTAAATGCGGGCGCCAATATCAACCAAACGGATGTTTCCGGATTGAATGCGGTTATGATTGCCGTTTTCCGCCGCAATGCCGCGCTCTTGAAATTCCTGCATTCAAAAAACGCTTCGCTTACGGGAAGAGATTCGCAAGGCAATACGCTTCTGCACATTGCAATAAAAAACGAAGACCTTGCTTCAACTCGCTATCTTTTGGAACAGGGGGTCGACGCGTACGATCCGAACGATAACGGCGTAAAACCTGTTGACCTTTTGCGTTCTTCCAAGCGAATTGAATTGCGTTCAATGGCAAAAGACTATGAATAAAAAAACATATCTTTTACCTTTTGTTCTGCTGGCAGTTTTATTTTGCCTTCCGGCGGAACAAACGGAATATTTTATAAATCCCCGGAATTTTCATTCGCCCGTGATTACAGTCGGCAGGAGTGCGGATATTCATAAATACGACTATTCCTGCTACATACTGAACGACTTTCACAATACCGTCGATGAGTCGGAAACGCAGTTATGCACAACATGGGAACGCTTCTTTTCTTCGTTGGAAGACTATTTGCGTCCGAGCAGAGTAGAAGCTCAGTGGAATTTTAAGCGCAACGGCATAGACGATAAGAAAAAGCATATCAAAGCGGATGTTGAACCTGACGGTAGATATGAATTGCATCTTATCGAAGCGAACAAGCAGAATGTCAATCTAAAAAACGACTACGTTTATTTTATCAACCTTGATACACGTCCACCGGATATTAAAAACGGCGATTGCAGTTTATCGAAATGGACGGTGTATAAAAACAAAAAAGAAGATTTTTCTTTTTCGCTAAAAAGCACGGCAAAGGCGAATTCATGGCGTGTTTTGTTGAACGGCGACAGGAACGCTCCGTTATATCAAAAAGAATTTGCATACGGCGAAGAACAATCGTTTCCTCCGTATGTTCTTGTTCCCTATAAGTATTACCGTACTTTACCTCTCGGACATCACGAGATAAGCGTTTATGCGCGAGATGCTGCCGGAAACGAAGCTAAAGCCGCCGTAACGTTCACTCTTGCCGAACATCCGTTCAATTTTTCGATTTTTTCCAATGAAGGACTGATATATGAAAAGAATGATGAAGTAAAACCCTTCTATTACGTGGGCTTCGGCATTCAATCGAGATTTTGGCGGACAAGTATTTGCGATGAAAGTGGCGTCGAACATTTTTACGATGAGTTTCATGCGGACGAAGACGGATTTTGTAAGCGTTTTGAATGGAACGGCGTATCGCAGACAACACACCGGAAAGTTCCGGAAGGGCGATATTCGGTTTTTCTCTCTTGTAGAGACGATACCGGGAAAGAAATAGAGCAAATCGCAAAGTTTTTTGTTTCTTCCGAACAAAACGGTACGGTATCTAACACAAACGATGAAGCTTATGTCGAAGCTGCATATTTATCCGGAGTTTTTTCCGGCGATACCTTCCAACTACGCTTAATAAATTATAAAAAACCGGTTCAAGATGCCGTGTTAAAAGTCTTGTATAAAGAGCGCAAACTGTATGAAGCAATCGTAGATGACGTAAAAAATATGACATGGGACGGTTATGACGAAACAGGAAGTTTTGCGCTTTCGACCGGAGAAGAATACACATTCATTTTGGAAACAAATGACGGAATTGATGAAACGCAAACGTTTTCGACGAATGTTCGTTCAGGCTTAATCTGCATTGCTGAGTCCGATACCAGAAAAAGAGTTGTGGTTGCCCCTATCTATTTTGAGGCGAATGATGCGGAAGTTTTTTCGATCAATCAATATTTCAACGAAAATGCCGCAAGTCTTCGGAAATCTACTGAAGCGGTTTTAAAACAACTTGGACAAAATGACTTTGTAATAATCGAAGGACACGCAAATTATACAACCTATCCTAACAGACGACTGATGAACAGCGAAAAAGCGGAATTGTTTGCACTGTCGCAAAACAGAGCAGACATCATAAAGAGAGTGTTTATGCTCTACGGCATTCCCGAAAATAGAATACGAATTCACGGAAACGGAGGAGAGCATTTTCTTGTAAAACCGAATGCAAAAGATAGCTGGAAAAACCGCCGCGTAGAGCTTTTTATCGAAAGGGAAGAATAGGAAGGCGTGGCATTTTGGCGGCATTATCATCGGAGCCAAGATTTTGTCTTGTGCCGCTCTGAAATGTTGTTAAAGAAATTTTAGGAGGAATGAATGAAACGTATTTGCAAAATAGCGGCTGTTTTATGCCTGAGTGCGCCTCTTTTTGCGCTTTCGGTAGACGAACAATTTATCAATGCCTGCATGGAAGGCGATTTAAAGCGCGCAACAGAGCTTTTAGACGATGGTGCGCATTTGGATGCTCGTGACGGTTCCGACCATCAGACGGCTTTGGTGTGGGCTGCGAATGCCGGTTATCTCCCGATTGTTACTATGCTCATAAAACGAGGGGCAGACATTAACGCCCAGGACGACAAAGGCTGGACTGCTTTGTCGGAAGCAAGCTACAGAGGAAGGACAAGTATCGTTGATTTTTTGCTGCAAAACAAAGCGTCAACATTACCGAGCACCAGCTGGCTTAATTCCCGCGAATACGGAAACGCTGTGTTTTGGTGTATAGAGAGTAGATTTAATTCATACAGCGAAAAAATAGAAATCGTAAAACTGCTTTTGGAGGACAATGCGGAGCCTGAAGGCAAAGACGAATACGGTCAAGATGCGCTGGGGATTGCAAAAGCAAGAAATTATAAAGAAATCGTCGCACTGCTTGAAAAAGTCAAAGCGGAACGCATTAAAAAGCAAAATGAATACGCTTTATTGGAAGCGATTCGTGCACAAGATACTGCCAAAGTCAAATTGTATTTGGAAAAGAAAGTAAATCCCAACAGTTTGCTGCCGAACGGAGAAAGTATTTTAAATTATGCCGTGTCGGCGCAAAATGTCGCTATTGTAAAAATATTACTTGAAGCAGGCGCAAATCCCAATACGCAGAATGAATTGGGCTCATCCGCATTGATGACGGCAGTCCGCTATAACAACGACGCGCTTCTGAATCTGCTTATCAAACACGGTGTTAATCTCAATCAAAAGGATAACAGGGGAAGGACGGTGCTATTTTATGCAGTCGAAAACAATAATTCTTCCATTTTGACTATGCTTATTAGGACGGGAGCAAATATAAACGTTACCGATAACTACGGCATAAACGCTTTTTTATATGCATGTTCGCTGGGAAACATTCCTGCCTGTAAATCGTTGCTGCATAGCGGTTGTCAGGCTTCCGGCAAAGACATATACGGGACGACGGCACTGCATATTGCGGCACAAAAAGGTTCGCTTGCACTGTTGCGGCTTCTTTTGACAGAGGGAAACGTAGATATTTACGCAAAAGACGATAGAGGAAATTCCGCGCTCTATTATGCCCGCAAGAACGGCAATACAGAAATCACAACCATATTGGAGGGCGAAATTGAAGAATAAACTGCTTATTTTTTGTGTCGCAGGAATTGCATTTGCCTCCTGTAAGACGATTCCGCTTTCAAAAGGCTTATTTGATTGCAATATCGAAAAATATAATAAGCCGAAAGCGGCGAATATCGAATTGTTCAATGCAGCAAAAGCAGGAGATTTAGCCGGCGTAAAACACGCACTGGAAAAAGGCAAAGCGGATATCAATGCGGCGGACAGACTGGGGCAATCGGCATTTATGTGGGCATGCTGGAACGGAAGTGCCGATATCATCGAATATATGCTCAAATACGACGCGAAAAACCGCAGCGGTAAAAAACAGAAGCCCAAACGAATGCTCCTCAATTACGGAGCAGAAAGCAAGGAAAAGTATAATGCCTTATTCTGTTTATTGATGTCAAATTCGATGCAAATGCAAAAAACAATGGACTGCATGACACTTCTTTTGGAAAACGAAAAAAAATTCACAAAAAAGAATGAATTGCTCACGAAACAAGATGCTTTTAACGAAAACGTCCTGCACAAAGCAGTGCGTTCCGGCAGCGAGGAATATTTGGAATTTTTTATACGTGCATTAAAAAATGCGGAAAGCAAAACAGACTCAAATAACGAACGAGATAAAAAGTCGCTATTTACGGAATTGCTGGAAAAGAAAAACACATCGTCAGAGACACCGCTCATTCTTGCCGTAAAATTACAAAATGCTGAAACGGCAAAGATTTTAATGGATAACGGCGCGGATATTTTGGTAAAAGATACATACGGCGGCAGCGAAAAAACGTTATCCGTATTGGCATTTTATCGGGAACGCGGGAATTTTAGTACATATCTTGCAGTGATGAAAGAAAAACTAAAACGGTACGAACAAGAGCGGAGCGAGCAAGCAGAAAAATCGGCAAAAAGCGGTAGGAAAGAAGATGCAGGAGACAATACCAAGCACCATTACAAATACACGAGGACGGACGCCGCATTAAAAAATGAACTTGAAAAATATGATGCGGATGTCGACTATTGGAACGTATACAATAAGTTTACGGGCGAGACCGGAAAAAAAGTTATAAATCCCGAGGAATTGGAAAATGAGCACTATACAGAGAAGGTTCGTAATTTTTTTGGCTTGTTCGGAAAAGAAAATATAAGCGGCAGTGAGGTTGACGCAGTAAAACTGATGCTTAAAGAAAGTCCGTATTTGCTGCAGGAATCTTATTTTGATTCATACACCAATATGAAAAAGTCCGCCTTACAGATGAGTATAGAAAACGGTAATACGGATTTATTTACGGCAATTTTTCAATCGCTTGATATGAATACGCTCAAACAAGTCAGTCCGGGATATGGGGACTATTTAATATGTGCAATTATAAACAACAAACTGCAAATTATAGAAAAATTATTGGCGTATAATCAAAATCCGTCCGGTTCAATAACGGAAAAACTTATGGCACCGTGGCACAATTTTGCTCCGGCGTTTTCTGAAAATACCGGAGAGCCGACGCAAAATCCCGTTGTTCAATTCTTACGGACTGCCGACTTGCGGAACAATACAGAACTCTTAAAAAAAGTTTTCGTATATTACGAATCTCAATTTACAAATCCTAATTATGCCGGACAAGTGTACAAAGAAGCACTCAAACACGGAGAAGATTCTGTGTTGTTTTTGTATCGAGCAAGCACTACAAACGGTGCTTTCGATGATACTGCGGAAGCTGCGCGGGAAGATAAATTTTACAAAGTCGATAAAATCGACGGCAGACCGGTACAATTTATTCTTTTAGAAAAAAACTATATGGATGCCTTGCAGCTCTTTATGAAAAATTCTCGATTTAAGAGCGGCTGGTACGCATACAAAGACATAAATGGGGAATCACAGACCGTTGCAGAAAAACTGGAGCAGCTTTTCGATGAACCTCGTGCTCAAAAGCTCATTGACTGGATGAAGATGAATATTCTGCCTAAGGAAAATTCGGCTGAGAATCGTATACCTGCAAAGCCTTGAAACAATCCGCAAAGACCTGACATTTTTAGTCCGCCAGCAGGAATACGGAGGCACCGGCATTCCGCTTGAGATTTACGTATTTACCGCAACTACGGTCTGGAGCGAATACGAATCCATTCAAGCGGACATTTTTGACCATCTGCTTGCCGCTGCAGGCGAATTCGAATTGCGGGTCTTCCAATATCCCGTATCTGTTTTTATTCCGAAGTAGCAGGGCAGACGGGCGGACATATTAAGGCATTCTTCATCTGTATGTCAGCCGTATGTCCGCCCCACGAATCGGACAGTTGTCCGATTCGTGTAAGATGGGGGGCATATATTTTAAGGCATCGTTCATCCGATTATTGAGCGTATGTCCGTCTCACAAAATGGACTAAATCGTCCGTTTTGTGCCCGATGATTTTGTGTATGTGCTTTCCGCCGGTCGGATAGTGAGGGTGATTGAAGGTCGAGCGTCATGTACGTCGGTGCCGTATTTAATGATCTTCAGTAAGGTTAAAGCGAGCGTTCGGTACATTTTTCAATATCTTCAATTACAACTTCAATTTCTTTCATTTCTTTATCCATTAAGAATGTTCCTGCTTCTTGTTCTTTCCATGATAACGGCTCAGAGTGATTAAAAGTGATGGTAATATTGCCCGAAACCTTTGATGTAAACAATTCTGTTATATCATACGACCCAGTATCATTGATTTCTTTTTCATAGAGTGCTTCCATCCGCTGTGTACTTATGCTTTGTAAGTCATCATTTGTTGCGATAGACGATAAGTGATGAACTATTTCAGCATTAAAACTTATTAAATAAGAATACCCGGTAATACACCTGATATTCGAATAATTTAGAGCAACTTTGGTTGCTGTCGTTGTTATGTCTTTATATTCACCAATAACTTCACAAAGTACTGCTTAGTCTAAATCGGATACCAAATCAGATAATTCAATAGCCCGTTCGGTTTTTCTCAATATTTCATCTTGAAAAAATTGAATCATAGCAAATGCTTTATCTGTTTTGTTTAATGAAGAAAAATAGTCGCTTTTTAGACAATATTTATCGCTCTCAAATAATTCTTTTAAGCTCTCAAAAGTAATAATTTTATTATTTTGGATATTCTTAACAAACTCTTTATCTCTTGAAATAAAAATAACATGATCATACTTTTTAAGTATTTCAAGCATTGAAAAATATATAAATGCATCCGGAATGTCTTTGCGATATTTGGCTTCCTTAAACGGAGTAGCCCCTTTGAAATATGCATCCATAACAAGTTGTCCGTGATATTCTTCAATTGGCAAAATAATGGCATTTGTAGCTTTTTTAAAGCTTTTCCAAGTTTCTGTTATATTTTGCAATATCGTATTTATTTCTCTAGCAGCAATATTTGCTGTCATATTGAATTTCAGTTGAAATCCCATTATTAAGGGTTCATCATAATACTGATAAAGAGCTTCGGAAGCAGAAGCGATTTTATCATAGGTATCCTGTGCTTCTTTCTTAATCCATGTCAGCTATTCCTTTTCAATGATTTCAGAAAGATAAAGTTGAAATTTCCCAATTCGAGTGTATTGTATGAATTGTTTCATCAATGGAGAGTTTAATTTTTTTATCTGTTTTAAAACAGAAGAATCAATCATTATTGGTATTGTTTCCATATATTCCTCCACAGCCTAAAACGGCAACCGGATATTATTTTAACTCATAATACAGCTTTACTACAATGTCGCCCTTGAAAAAAGTATTACGCTCATAGGAACGAGATAACCGTTGTCGGCAGCCGGGCGGACATATTGAGGCATCGCTAATCCGATTGTCGGTCGCATGTCCGTCCCACAAAACGGACTGAATCGTCCGTTTTGTGTAAAATGGGGGTTCTTAGGGGGCACCCCCTAAGCAGTATGGGAAAGAGAGGGAGGGTTATAGGGAGGGAGAGGAAACCCTGTTC
>CALHVG010000057.1 GCA_938039145.1 uncultured Treponema sp. | reverse complement strand
CTTTCCAGGCTTTACAAAATGTCCGGAAAAGAATTCAGCGACGAAGCCGAAGCCTCTCAGATTTTGAAATATAGCCCAAGCGCATTTTTTATTGTAAGCGGCAATTCCGTTCAGGAAGTCCTTGAAAATGAAGAAAAATTGACCGCTTCTCTGAAAATCATAAATCAAGGAAAGGAAAAAGGGGGCTACATCTGTGCGTCCGGTTTTGTTCCGTCGATAAATAGGCAGAAAAAATCTCGTAAGGTGGCGGAAAAACTTTTGCCGTATGCCAAAAGCCAACTTGTAAATCTTGGATATCTGAACGATGAGGCGGATTTTCTTTCGGAAAAAATAAGGGAAAATTTTTTGGAAAGTGAGAACGATTTTATCGAAATAGGAAAAAATGTTCCGGCTTTTTTGGAATCGGCGCTCAGTTCCGTGTGGCTTGGAAAAATCGGAGAAAAATATTATTCGGCCGTGATTCCTGTGAGCGTCACCGATTACGAGGCGTACAAAAATCTTTCCGACGGTAAAAGTATTTTCATAATTTCAAAAGTGCAGGAAATCAGCAAAAATTTGGACAGGCTTTCTGCAACGATATTGATGTTCTTCATTGCCGTTTATGTTGTGATTTTCGTGATTTTGAAATTATTTTATGGCTGGCGAGAGGTGTTCAAGATTATTTCCGTTCCGATTTTGATTGTGCTTTCGGTTTTTGCCGTGTTCGCCGTTTTAAAAATCAAGTTGGAATTTTTTAGCATAACGGGAATGATTTTGGTGTTCGGTTTGGGCTTGGATTATATAATCTATATGGTAGAAAATGAACGACGCAAAAACTTTGGAAAACCGGATTCCGTGAGTCGGCTTGAATTCTTTGCGGTTGCGCTTTCTTTTGTGACAACTGCGATATCATTCGGAGCGCTGGCGTTCAGCAAATTCGTTCCGGTTCAGATGCTGGGACTTTCGATATTCATAGGACTTTCGGCGGCATTTCTATGCACGATTTTTTATTCATCCGGAACAGAAAATTGACGGCTCGTTTTTGATTTTAGAAAATTCTTTGAACCCTGCGCTTGTTTGACACTTAATGCTATAAAATTTACAATCCATGCATGAAAGAACGGTTTTTCTTGGGTGTCCTTGTTTTTCTGTTTTTCGGGTGCGCTTCGTCCAGAATTGAAAAATCGGATTTCCGTATGATGAATCCGGTGTATATCACAAATTCAAAGAGATTTTCGCTTCTTCCGCCGGACTGCATAGCGAATTCTAAAAATGCCCAGCAATTTTTGAGCGGCTCTTATGGCGAAAAAGAATTTTCTTTCCTTTGCTATCTTGATGCCGACAAAAACGGAATCTTTCTTTCGCTTTACAACGCTTTTGGAACGGGAATGGGAAATCTTTCATACGATGGAAAACGCGTTTTTTTTGATTCTGCCGTTTTTCCAAAAAATGCAAAGGCGGAATACATTGTGGCAGACCTTCAGTTTGCGTATTATTCGGCGGAATCGCTGAGTTCCGCTTTGAAAAATGCCGGTCTAATCCTTTTGACGGAAGTGCAAGAGTCCGCCGGAATTAAAAAAGAAGTGCGAAAAATTATGGATGGAAAAAAATGCGTTGCGGAAATTGAGATTTCAGAAAAGTCCGTGATTTTCCGCAATTTTTTGCGAAAATATTCATATAATCTTGAAGAGGTAACGGAATGATTGACGTTTATCTTTCTCGGCCCGGCGTGATTTGTTGCGCAGGTTCTGATATACGGGAACTTTGGCTTTCCGTTGCAGAAGGAGACCAAAGCGGTCTAAAACGTGTAAAGGTTTTGAACGAAAAAGAATTTTGGGCGGGAAAAGTGGATGATATTCTTCTTTCGGAAAAGTCCGCTGCAAGATATGACATGAGACTTACACGTCTAGAAGAAAATGCTCTTTCCCAGATTGAAGATGTAATTTTTTCGGCAAAGGAAAAATATGGCTCTGAACGGATAGGAGTTTGCGTAGGTTCTTGCGACAACGGAAGCGAACTTAGTCTGGAAAGCCACAAAACTTTTTTTTCAACCGGAAAATTCGACGACGATTATTCTCTTGAAATGCAGGGCGCGGATTATGTTTCTACATTCATAAGCGAAAAGTACGGGCTAAAAGGTCCGTCGCTTGCTTTTGAGACCGCCTGTTCCTCAAGTGCCAGCGCAATCATAAAGGCGGCGGAACTTATCCGTGCGGGATTCTGCGATGCCGTGGTCGCAGGTGGAGTTGATGTCGCAAGCGATATTGCTCTTATGGGTTTTGATTCGCTTGAGGCTGTTAGTTCCGAAAAAACAAATCCGTTCAGCAAAAATCGTCATGGAATTACAATCGGGGAAGGAGCGGCGTTTTTTGTTCTGTCAAAAGATTCTTTAGATGGGGAGAAAATCCGTCTTCTTGGGTACGGGGAAAGCGCAGATGCCTACCACATGACAAGTCCTGACCCCGGCGGAGAAGGGGCTTTTCGTGCGATGAAAAAGGCGTTGGAATCCAGCGGACTGCACCCCGAAGATATAGATTATCTAAATCTTCACGGAACGGGAACAAAGTTCAATGATTCTATGGAAGCGAAGGCTGTTTCCGCTTTGTTCGGCGAATATAAAGTTCCTTGCAGCACCACAAAACCTTTGACCGGGCATACGCTTGGAGCGGCAGGCGCAATTGAAGCTGCAATCTGTTGGGGTGGCATTAAAAACTCAAGTCTTGGGAATCCTTTGCTTCCGGTTCAGGTGTGGGACGGTATTTTTGACGAAGAAATGCCGCAGCTCAATATCGTGTCAAAAGGCGCCGAACCGGCAAAAAAAATCGATGTATGCATGAGCAATTCATTTGCATTCGGCGGCGCAAACTCAACTTTGGTGATTGGTTTATAAAATAGGATTGGAAACGAAAATAGGGAAAAATCCTGCAACGAAGATTTTTGCATTTTATTCCGGGAAAAATTGATTTCAGAAAAACGGTGCGGTGGAAAACACTGCGGATTTACAAAGCGAATATCTCTGATTTTCATTTGCGATGTTCACGCATAAATGCAGCAGTTTTCGAGAATTGATATTCTCGCCTCCGCTATATTTTAAAGCTCATTGTTCTTTGCGGGAAATTGCGCTATCCTTTAGTTCCTGTTTGTCCAAAGGTGCGGGAATTTTAGATTTTGCGGAATGTGTTTTGTCTTGCGATAAAAATCCGCACCGGGAACGGATTTGTCCGCATAATTCAAGCGGTACGATTTACGTGCAAAAATTATTCCTAACGGCGAGGTAAATATGTCGGTTGAATCTAAAAATGTTGCTCAGTTTATTGACCGTGACGAGTTGATAAATTATCTTCCGCACAAGGGAAAAATGTTCCTGCTGAGCCGAGTTACCGCACACGACGTGAACAACCACACAATCACAACGGAATACGACATCACAAAAGACTGCATTTTTTATGAAGAAGAATTTGACGGAGTTCCCACATGGGCAGGCTTTGAGTTTATGGCGCAGGGAATTTCCGCTTTAACGGGAATCACGAACAAAATAAAAGGACGCAAGCCTCTTTCCGGAATGATTTTGAGCATAGTGGATTTCAAATCCTCCGTCGGATTTTTGAAAAACGGCACAACCTGCCAAATGAAAATTGCCGAAGATTTCAGAGACGACGAAACTCATATATACAGATACATTTGTTCGCTTTTTGCAAAAAAAGAAAATGAAGAACCCGCAGCAACTGCCAAAATAACAGTCATGGAAACTGAAAACATGACGAAAATGTTCGCCCAAAAAGAATAATGCGTTTTTACGCAAGATAAAATCGTTTTGTTCAGGTAAGAATAGATACGCAGGATTTGCTTCCGGCGCATCAGCCTTTCTCAAGCGATTTTTCGCCGTATTCAAAGCGGTTGAATAAACCAATCGCAAATCCGCTTATGCAAAACTTTCGTTCATTTACGCACAAATTGACAATATTCTATATACAATCTAAAATTGATGACATATTTTTAGAAATTGTCATCTTAGGAGTTTTTATATGGAAAATTTGAATGCGGATAAGAAAATCCTTGTAACCGGCGCATCCGGCGGAATCGGACGGGCGATTGCGGTAGAAGCGGCTAAAGCAGGTTATTATGTAATTTGTCATTACAACGGCAGTCAGGCAAAGGCGGAAGAAACCTTAGCTCAGATAAAGTCAAACGGCGGCGACGGAGAACTGATTCAGTTCAATGTTTCCGACAGGGATGACTGCAAACTTAAACTTTCTGAAATGTCGGCAAAACACGGAATCCTTTGGGGCGTCGTGAATAATGCGGGAATAACACGCGACAATACTTTTGTCGGGCTCAACGGCGACGACTGGGACAAAGTAATCCGCACAAACTTGGACAGTTTTTACAATGTCCTAAGCCCTCTTATCATGGGAATGGCGAGCCGAAAAAATAAACGCGGCGGACGAATAATAACCATGGCTTCCGTTTCCGGAATCGTGGGAAACAGAGGACAGACGAACTATTCCGCTTCAAAAGCAGGACTAATCGGTGCATCAAAAGCGTTGGCGGTGGAACTTGCAGGAAGAAATGTAACTTGCAATGTTATTGCTCCGGGCGCAATCGAAACCGAAATGACCGAAAAAATCATTCCCGAAGCAAAAGAAATTATGCTCAACTCAATTCCTATGAAGCGCATGGGAAAACCGGAAGAAATTGCAGCCGCCGTGCTTTTCCTTTTGAGCGAAGGTGCGTCGTATATAACTAGGCAGGTAATCACAGTCGACGGCGGTATGTGCTAACTTTTTGTGATTCCCGTTAGGAAAACCGTAAACAGAACCTAAACCTCAAAACCGAATCGGAAGAGCGGACACAAGCCGTTCCGTGGGCTTGTCTTCGCTCTCCGATTCAAGCCGGGAACCGCCTTTTTAAATCCGCGAAAAATCGCCTAAAATATTTTAAGGAAATTATAAATGGAATTTACAAAATCGAACGGAAAACGCCGCGTAGTAATCACAGGCACAGGAATGATAAGCGGACTTGGTCAGTCTTGGGAAGAAGCTTTTCGGCAGCTAAAAACTTACAAAAATTGCGTAAAAAACATGGAAGAATGGCACGACATAAAGGGCATGAACACCCAACTGGCGTGTCCTGCCAAGGGCGAAATTCCGAAATATTCGCGGAAAATCACAAGAGGAATGGGAAGAGTTGCGCTTCTTGCCTATCACACTTCCCGGACGGCATTGGCGATGGCAGGGCTTTTGAAAGAAGACGGAGACATTATTGACGAATGTAAAAACGGACGCACAGGAGTTGCATACGGTTCTTCGATGGGCTCGTTCGATTCAATTCAGGAACTGGCTTCGGTTATGCAAGACCGCTGCACCGCAAAAGTAAATTCTTCAACCTACATAAAATGTATGCCGCATACTTGCGCCGCAAATATCGAAGTGACCTATCAGCTTAAAGGACGCATGATTGTAACATCCGAGGCGTGCACGTCGGGAAGTCAGGCAATCGGGTATTCCTACGAGACAATTGAAAACGGACTTCAGGACATAATGATTGCAGGCGGAGCCGAAGAACTTTGCCCTCCCGACGCCGCAATTTTCGACCAGCTGGGCTCCACTTCAATTCGGAACGAACGCCCCGAAACGGCTCCAAGCCCTTTTGACAAAAACAGGGACGGACTTGTGATTGGCGAAGGCGCCGGAACTTTTATCCTTGAGGATTTGGAACACGCCGTAAAGCGGGGCGCAAAAATCTATGCGGAAATTGTCGGATTCGGAACGAACACGGACGGAACGCACATCACCTCGCCGAACAGTCAGACGATGGGCGTTTGTATGCAACTCGCGCTCGATTCAGCGGGACTTAAAGGCGATGAAATTGCCTATGTCAACGCCCACGGAACTTCAACCCACCACGGAGACATTGCGGAAACGCAAGCAACGGCGCGCATATTCGGAAGAAAGGTTCCGATTTCGTCCACAAAATCCTACATCGGACACACATTGGGAGCGTGCGGCGCAATAGAAGCGTGGATTACAATAAACATGATGAACGAAGGCTGGTTTCATCCCACACTGAACCTGAACGAAGTTGACCCGGAATGCGGCGATTTGGATTACATAAAGGATGAAGGACGCAAGATGCAAGCGGAATACGTGATGAGCAATAATTTTGCGTTTGCCGGAATAAACACATCTCTGATTTTCAAAAAATGGAAGGATTAAAAACGCGAAAGAAGACGGCAAAATTGATTCTCCGGTTTTATTCATTTCCCGGCTGCATCCGGTTTCCTTGCGGAAAATCGGTACAATCGGCTTGCCGGAATCGGACGGACGGCGGGAAAAACTGTTTTTTTCAACCTCTTATTTCTCTTCCGCCGCCCCAAGTTTTCTTTCTGGAAAACTTGTATGAAACCGGCTTTTAAATATGCGACTATATAAATGAAGAGCAAATCTGCATACAATTGAGGAACGTCTAATCTTGCCCAAATCGGACATTTAATCCGACTTGGGCAAGGGCGGACATACGACCGGATATTAAATTATGCCGGCATTAAAATGTCCGCCCGCCATTCTTCCGCTAGACCAGCCCCTGCGCAATCATTGCATTTGCAACCTTCACAAAGCCTGCAATGTTCGCTCCGATTACGTAGTTCACCCAGTCGCCATCTTTTGCGCCGAACTTGACTGCCGTATCGTAGGCGTTAGCGTGAATGTTCACCATAATTCCGTGGAGTTTTTCGTCCACTTCCTCCGAAGACCATGAAAGCCGCTCGGAGTTTTGGCTCATCTCAAGCCCTGAAGTCGCAACTCCGCCTGCGTTCGATGCCTTTCCCGGAGCGTACAGAATTTTTGCGTTCAGGAATTTTTCAACGGCTTCCAAATCCGAAGGCATATTCGCACCTTCGGCAACCAATTTTACGCCGTTTTTAAGAAGCATTTCCGCATCGGAACCGACAAGTTCGTTCTGCGTAGCGCACGGAAACGCGCAGTCGCACTTTACTTCCCAAACTTTCTTTCCTTCGTGGTATTCTGCGGAAGAAAACTTTTTCGCATACTCTGAAATGCGTCCTCGGCGGACTGTTTTAAGTTCTTTCACCCAATCAAGTTTTTCCTGCGTTATGCCGTCTTTGTCGTAAATGTAGCCGTCCGAATCCGAAAGAGTTACAACCTTTGCTCCCAGCTGAATAAGTTTTTCGGCTGCGTATTCAGCCACGTTTCCCGAACCTGAAACCGCGCAAACTTTTCCGCTCAAATCGTCTCCGACTTTTTTAAGCATTTCCTGAGCAAAATAGATAAGTCCGTAGCCCGTCGCCTGAGTTCTTACCAAAGAACCGCCGAACGAAAGCCCCTTTCCGGTAAGAACACCCGTGTATTCGTCTCTGATTCTTTTATACTGCCCGAAAAGATAACCGATTTCCCGTGCGCCGACGTTTTTGTCGCCCGCAGGAACATCAGTGTCCGCGCCGATGTGTCTGTAAAGTTCCGTCATGAACGACTGGCAGAACCTCATCACCTCTTTGTCGCTCTTTCCGTGAGGGTCAAAGTCCGAGCCGCCTTTTCCGCCGCCCATAGGAAGCGTTGTCAGGGAATTTTTCAGCACCTGCTCGAATCCCAAAAATTTAAGCACGGAAAGGTTTACTTCCTTTGAAAAACGCAAGCCTCCCTTGTAAGGGCCGATTGCACTGTTGAACTGAACCCTGTAGCCCCGGTTTACGTGGTAATTTCCGTTGTCGTCCATCCATGGAACTCGGAAAATTATTACCCGTTCAGGTTCAATCATCCGCTCAAGGATTGCGTTGGGCTCAAGTTCCGGCATTTTTTCGACAACCGGCTCAAGCGTGGACAAAACTTCTTCCACAGCCTGCAAATATTCCGGCTCGTTTTGGTTCTTGGACTTAACTTCGTCCCAGACTCTTTTTACGTATGCGTTTTTCATAAAATACTCCCGATAGTGCCAAGCACATCTAATGGAGCAAGTATAACGAATGGCAGAAAGAAAAAAAAGAATATTTATGCACAAAAAGGCCTTTTTTATTGTATTTTTATGTATTTTCCACGAACAGACGCGGATTCAAGCGGTAAAATTCGTCATACAACCGGGGAAGAAAAACGCATTTCCGAACGAAATGCGCACAATCTCAAAAATGGAAAATCGCATTTTTCAGTTCCGATTCAGTATAAATCAAAAGCGCAGCTGTTTTTGTAATCAGGAACCCGTTCATCAAGCGCAAAATCATATAAAACTATCTTGATTTTCTAAAATCAGTGGGCGAAACGCCGAACTTCGCCTTGAAAAGTTTTGAAAAATAATTTTGGTCGTTGTAACCGATTTCCGAAGCAATCTCCTTTACCGAAAGGTCTGTGTTCAAAAGAAGTTTTTTTCCCATCTGCATTCGTTTTTCCGAAATGTGGTTTACGAATGTATCACCCGTTTCTTCTCGGAACAATTTGCTCAAGTAAAAAGGATTCACCCCGGCGACTTTTGCCGCCATTTCAAGCGAAAGGTCTTTGGATATGTTCTCGTCAAGATAAAGAATGACTTTTGCAATTACGGGATTTATTTTCTGGCTCTTTATTTCGTGAATGCTGTTTGCCGCCTGTTCAATTCTAAGAATTGCGTATGCGCAAAGTTCCGACTCGCCGTTCGCCTTGCTGATTGTGGAAAACGAACCTTCCAAAGGCTGAAATCTGTTTTTCACGTCAATTTCGTGAAGTATGTTTCGAACGTTTACAAAAATCTCGAAAATCCGGCTTTTTATACAATCAAGGTCGGCGTTGTTTTCGCGCAGATAATCAATATACGAGCGCAGAATAAAAGGAACTTCCGCAGAATCGCCCAGCCTTACCCTTGTGTAAAGCCGCTGAATAAGATTTTCCGCGTCCGCTTTTTCCTTTGAATCGGAGGGCTTTTGTTCTTCGGAAAAGACGACTTCTCCTTTTGAAGAAGAAAACTTCAGTGCCGAAACGGCAAATGCGTATTTTTCGGAAATAAGCAAAATATCCGAAAAAGGTTTACTCAATCCGCCCCGAATTCCCCGTTCCACCTTAATGCACAGACCGGTGTACAGATTTTCCAGCGTTTCCTTAAAAAAATCTGCAGGCGGATTTTCTTCGGTTTTCTCAAAATAAAACAGAACGATTATTCTGTTCACAAGCAGCGCGGAGACCAGGCATTCTGAATACGAATGGAATACGTCCCTTGCCTTTTCATGAATTTCCTTTTGATTCGACGAATTTATTCCCGGAAACTCAAAGCAGCCGATTACAAAAAGCTCTTCCTTTATGTCAAAATAATCGAAATATGTGTACACGTTTTCCGGGCGGGAACGGTTGAATATGCAGTCGTAGAAAAAATCGCTTTCAAAGAGCCTTTTTTGCTCGATTCCCTGCTCGCACTTAGTGCTTATAAGATCCTCTATGGCGAGATTCCCTACGATTCTATCAATGGCTTTCAAATCGGGGCACACAAGCTTTT
>CALHVG010000056.1 GCA_938039145.1 uncultured Treponema sp. | reverse complement strand
GGCTTTTTGTTGTTACGATTGCCCCTTCGTCTATGAACTTGTCGCAGACTTCAACAACTGACGATATAAGACCTCCGGGATTGTCTCTAAGGTCTATAATCATGTTTTTGTAGCCGTTTTTAGCAAACGAATCCAATGCTTCCTGAACTCTTGAAGGCGTATCGGGAGTAAACTGAATTATTCTAAGATATCCTGTTTGCTCTATCATGCCGAATTTTACCGTAGGGACTTCTATAAGAGCCCGGATAAGCGTTACTTCAAAAGTCAGCGACTTTCCTCTAAGGATTTTTATAGTAACGGGCGTTCCCACTTCGCCCCTAAGATTATCAAGGACTTTCTGCATAGTCATTTCGGGAGTGGGCTTTCCGTTTATTTCGACAATGTAGTCGCCCGAAACAATTCCCGCCTTTGCTCCGGGGGAATCTTCCACGGGAGACGAAACTTCAACGTAAGAGGGCTTTGTTGCCGTGGATTCCAGAGGCTTTGAAATTGTAAGACCTACACCTCCGAAATTGCCTTTGGTCGTGTCCGAAAGGTCTCTAATCGTGTCCGAATCAAGGTATGATGTGTAGGGGTCGTTAAAGGCGTTCAGAAGACCTTTCATCGCGCCTTCGTAAAGAACTTTCGGGTCGATTTCGTCAACATATCTTTGCTGAACAAAATCGAACACGGAATTGAACTTCTTTAGATACTGAAAATTGGAAGTCTTGTCTTCGTCCTGTGATGATTTGGAAAACACTTGCGAAGCCAAAATCGAAATGACAAACAACAAAACCGTCTTGCGGGCTGCCCGCAGAGCATTTCTTAATAGATTAATTTCAGAATAACGCATATGAACATTCTATATTGCGTAAAGTTTTTTTTCAATTATTGAGTACGGACGGGCATATTAAAGGAGCCGTTCATCGGGTTGTTGGCTGTATGCCCGTCTCACGAATCGGACAAGTGCCCGATTCGTGCCGGATGAACCGAGCGGACGGGCAGCGTAATGCATCCTTCATCCGTTTATCCGTCGTATGTCCGTCCCGTCCTGTTGAAGGGTCTTCACCCGTCCTGTTGAAGGGTCTTCATCCGCCTTGTTGAAGGGTCTTCAATAGAGCGAGTGAAGGGGTTTCAACAAAACGGACGTTGAACCGTCTTTATGCTTTTGCGGTACACGGATAGCCGAAGACGATTTCACGCAGGGTTTTCAGCGGACCGGTACCGCCCGAATACTTCGTCCTTACAATCACCGTTACGGCGCCTGCGGGGACTTCTTTGGGTACTCGTGCTATCAGCTGGCTGGGCTTGTTTACCGAAAGCCTTCTTGTTGTCTTGTATTCTGTGCCGTTTGCAGCCTTAAAGAAGACGCCCTGCTCCGCATCTTTTTCGTCCGGTTTGAGCTTGTCGCCTTCGATGATTATGTCGTCGCCTATGGTGAGCGTTCCGTCGTTCAAGCCTGTTGCCGTGTCGGTGATTGCGGTGATTCTTGCGGAATCTTCTTTTGCGCCCAGCACTTTTATGCTGATTTCGTCAAAGGCGTTCCTGAGTTCCGCTGTGGGAATCATGTCGGCTGTGCGTTTGTGGATTTTTTCGTCGAAGGGGGAGTTTTCGGTTTCCCAGACGCCTGAAACGCGCGGACTGATTTGTACAACGCCGTCCATAAAGCTCAAGCCGTCCTGAATGAAGCCGAGCACGGCTTTGTCGCGCATATTCAGGATGCTCAGGATTGTTTCGGGGCGGAACTCGCTTCGCTCTTTTGTGATGAGCGAAGCGATGTCTTCGTTCTTTTGTGTGGGTGCGTGTGAATGAACGTCCGCAATGCAGTCGCGGTCGTTATCCTTTGTGAGCGTGTTCGGTCGAAGATAAACTTCCCAAACGTACTTCTTCTTGTTCGGCATAATATGCCCTCCTCTAAAAGTGTTTTCTCTCTAAGAGAGAGGGGGACACCCCCGGCAGAACGGG
>CALHVG010000055.1 GCA_938039145.1 uncultured Treponema sp. | reverse complement strand
TAACATTATTGTAGTCTTGCATTTTATTCAACTCCTCTCTGATAAAATTTCAGAAAACACGCTGTGATTCTATCATTTGTTATAATAAAAAGCAAAAAAAATATATATAATTTTCATGAATTTCATATCAAGAAAATGTTTTAAGTCCTTCAAAATCCAATGTGGCAAAGAGGTCGTCCAGCGTCTCTTTTCTGCGAATCTGCACGACAGAGCCGTCTTCCCTTAAAAGAAGTTCTCTGCAACGAAGTTTTCCGTTGTAGTTGTAGCCCATAGCCCGTCCGTGTGCGCCCGCATCGTGGATAATAACGATGTCGCCTACATCGATTCGGGGAAGGTTTCGCTGAATCGCAAATTTATCCGAGTTTTCGCAAAGGCTTCCAACTACGTCGTAAACGCAGTCTTTTGGAAAATTTTCTTTTCCGCTGACGGTTATTTCGTGGTAAGAGCCGTACATTCCGGGACGCATTAAATCTGCCATGCACGAATCAAGCCCCACATACTCGCGGTATATGTGTTTTTTATGGACGGCGGTGGATACAAGCCAGCCGTACGGACCTGTAATCGGGCGGCCGCATTCCCAGAAGATTTTAAGCGGATCAAGACCTGCCGGAACTATTATGCTGTCGTAAACTTTTCTGATTTTTTGGGCGACTTCAGCGTAATTTACTTTTTTCTGTTCCGGTTTGTAAGGAATGCCAAGCCCGCCGCCAAGATCCGTGAATTCGATTCTTACTCCGCATTTTTCCTTGATTTCCACGCAAAGTTCAAAAAGAATCTTTGCCGTGTCCGCAAAAAAGTCGGGGTTCAGTTCGTTTGAAGCGACCATCGTATGAAGTCCGAAATGTTTTACGCCTTCTTCTTTGCAGATTTTGTATGCCTTCAAAAGTTGTTCCCGTGTAAGTCCGTATTTTGCTTCCTCAGGCTTTCCGATTATCGAATTTCCGCCTTTTTTGAGAGGCCCGGGATTATAACGGAAGCAAATTGTCTCGGGGAGGCGACCGATTGCCTTTTTCAGATATTCGATGTGGGTAAAATCGTCCAGATTTATGATGTTCCCTTTTTCGAATGCGAACCGATATTCTTCCGCCGGGGTTTCGTTGGAAGTGAAAATCACATCGTTTCCTTTGATTCCGCTTGTGTCGCTAAGCACAAGTTCGGCAAGGGACGAACAGTCCGCTCCGCATCCTTCTTCGGAAAGAATCTTCATTATATAAGGATTCGGGCAGGCTTTTACGGCAAAATGTTCCTTGAAAGCCGGAAAAATCTTGAACGCTTCGGTAAATTCCCTCATGTTCAGGCGTATTGATTTTTCGTCATACAGATAAAAAGGAGTTGGAAATCTTTTTGCAAGGGAAGATAATTGTTCGGCGTTCAGCGGAAAATATTTTTCCATAAAAACCTCTTTTGTTTGATTAAATGAAAATACCGCAAAAACGGGCTCTTAGCAATGTTCCCAAAAAATTAGATTGGATTTTCCGATTTTGAGCAAAATATGCGGACTTTCAAACGGTTTTCCGTTCCTGCGATTGTATTTTATCCTTTTTGCGGAAGGATTTTTCTGTCCTTGAACAAAAACGGCATTTCCTTTATCATCGATTCAATTGCCGGGATGGTGGAATGGTAGACACAAGGGACTTAAAATCCCTCGGCAGTCAAATGCCGTGCCAGTTCGAGTCTGGTTCCCGGCAATAATTTTTTAACGTTCTTGGATTATCTTTTACACAATCTACGATTTTTCTATTGCCTTTTTACGTCCGCACGCAACCTAAAATATCGCAAAAAAGCGTTTTTAGGTAGACGGCGGACATATTCCGGCAAAAACTTCCGTTTTTAGATGCCTTATTTTATAAGAAGGCTTGCGTATTCTTTCAGCGCAGGTTCCATCTTGTTTGAAAGCACCGCTTTTGCAAGTTTTTTACCCAGCTGAACGCCTTCCTGGTCAAAACTGTTTATGTTCCATACAAAGCCTTGGAACATCACTTTGTTTTCATAATGGGAAAGCAATGCGCCGAGTGTTCTTGGCGTAAGTTTTTTTCCGTAAATCAGGCTTGAAGGTCTTTCTCCGGCAAACGCTTTGTTTGAATCGGGGTCGGACTTTCCGCAGGCAAAGGCGACAATCTGAGCCACGACATTTGCGCAGAGTTTTGTCTGGCTTGTGGAATCCTCGATCACGACATCCTTTTCGCTCTGATTTTCGCTGAACGCAATGAACTGAAGCGGAACTATGTCAGTTCCCTGATGCAAAAGTTGATAGAACGAATGCTGACCGTTTGTTCCCGGTTCGCCGAAAAGCACAGGCCCTGTCACGTAGTCGATTTTTCCGCCGTCACGGTTAACGCTTTTTCCGTTTGATTCCATGTCAAGCTGCTGAAGATGAGCCGGAAAACGGCTCAAGCCTTGAGAATACGGAAGAACAGCGGTTGAAGGATATTCCTGGGCGTTTCTTTCGTAAACGCCAATCAAAGCGTCCAAAAGCGCAGGATTTTTGCGGATGTCCTTGTTCAACGCAGTCTTGTCTTCGGCAGCAGCTCCGTCAAGGAAATCTGCGAAAACTTTCGGTCCGAATGCAAGAGAAAGAACAGCTCCTCCCACTCCGGAACAGGAAGAATAGCGGCCGCCTATGTAATCGTCCATATAGAACGCAGCCATATAGTCAGGATTATCAGCCAACGGCGAAGTTTCGGAAGTAACTGCAATCATGTGTTTTGAAACATCCAATCCCGCCTTCTTTATAAAATCCTTCACAAAAGATTCGTTCGTAAGAGTTTCAAGCGTGGTTCCCGATTTTGAAACCAGTATGAATATCGTTTTGGAAAGGTCAAGGGAAGAAACAACGGCAGCTCCGTCGTCAGGGTCTACGTTAGAAATAAAATGCGCTTCCATTTTGAACGAACCGTTTTTCTTTGCCCAATTTTCAAGAGCCAAATACATGGCTCGGGGGCCCAAATCCGAACCGCCGATTCCAATCTGACAAACCTGAGTAAACTTTTCGCCTTTTTCGTTCAATATCTTTCCCGAATGAACTTTGTCAGCAAAATCTGCAATCTTTTTCTGTTCGTTTATGTAAAACTCACGCTTATTAACGCCGTCGTCAATAACATCCTTTCCGAGCTGACCTCTGGTAAGATGATGAAGAACCATACGCTTTTCGCCCGTATTCACAACCTCGCCGTTGTAAAGCGCCTCGAATTTCTCAAGAAGCTGCGCCTCGTCGGACAAATCCTGAAGAGTCTTCAGAATCTGCTCATTCACCTGCTTTGCGCCGTAATTGTACGCAAGCCCTTCCGCCATAGGAACGGAATATTCCCGAATGCGCATAACAGCATTCTCGGAAGAAAGTTCATCCCGAACAGAAACCATGCCTTTAAGTGAAAGCAGTTTCTTCCACGAAGAAAATGTATCAGCATTTGCCCATGTAGCCATGTCTTACCTCGTATATAAAAAATTGCGCCTAAGCGGCGTATCTGACTTAACTTTAATAGATTTTTTTGATATTTACAATGATTCAAAATCGCATACACAAAAAACAATATTTATGAGGAATCAAAAATGCGGAAAGTACCCGCATTACCGTGCGGGAGTGTGCCCCATTATGCAGAGGATGCGGTTCTGTCGGATTGGGAACAGGTGCTTTCCCGCTTGGGGAAAAGGCGTCTTCCTGTTCAGGGAAAAGGGCGTTCCTCGCCCGAGATGATACCGTTATCTAACCTTAGATAACGTCATTATCCAGCATTAGATAATGCCTTTATCTCGACCGAGATGATAGCGTTATTCCGCCCGAGATAATACCTTTATCCCGTTCGGGATGATTGTGACACTCTGCCTGTCAGGTTAATTTGATCCCGTATCCGCCTGAATGTTCATATAGCTTCCGGTGTTTTGCCTTTTTGAAGGCGCTCTGCAGTTCGGGCGGAGTGCTTAAGTCGGTATGGTTAGCTTCGTCCGTTACGTCGCCGTAAAGAAAGCATATTGCGCTATCGCCCGCCTTGCGTTGCGGTAAGGCGTTCAAATGCTTCGTCAATGCTTCGGAGTTCAGCTTGTTGTAGGAAAAATCCGGCTCTCACAAGCTAGGTAAGCCTTATTGCAAAGGTGAAGGCACGCATTGCCTTGTGAATGAGCTTAGCTTTCATGTGTGTTCTTTTAAGGGGGGGGGGCGGACATATTAAGGCATCGTTCAGCCGATTGACAGTCGTATGTCCGCCCCAATCAAATGAACGATGCGTGAATATTCCCGTCCGCCGGGGCGGGATGCCTCCCTTATGGACGCAAGGCTAGGCGGAAGCCGATGTCGTTGCCGCCGTCGTCGGGGTCGCTGGCGTTCCTAAAGGCACGAGCAAGGTTGTCAGTCTCTTCTTCATTAAAGCTGCCGCCGCGAAAAACATGAGGGCCTTCGGACACCGGGCCTGCATAGTCCTTTTCCGGCGTCTCGGGTAGATCATCGTACCTGTCCCAGCACCATTCGGCGACGTTCCCGCTCATGTCGTATAAGCCGTAGCCGTTCGCCTCTTTCTTTTTCACTTCGTGCGTCTTCGCATTGCTGTTCGCTTTGTACCATGCATAGTCAGCGAGCTTATCCACGTCGTTCACGCCTGCCCATTTGTGCTCTTGACCGCCCATGGCTGCCCATTCCCATTCGGCTTCGGTGGGCAGGCGGAAGCCTTTTTTGGCCATGTTCATCTCGGGCTTTTTTTCTGCCTCCGCCTCGTCCTTGCCGTAAGCACGCCCTTCAAAGGTATACACGCACTCCGCGTCGGAGCCGTTTATCTTTTTGGTCAGCTCGTTGCAAAAGACTATGCAGCTATACCAGCTTACCCGCTCGACGGGGCGTTTGCCTTGCACTTCAGTGCCGTCGGGCTTGCCGTCAAAGCCGCTCGGGTTATCGCCCATCACGGCTTTCCAAAGCTCCTGCGTTACTTCCGCTTCGCCAATTCTGTAGGCACTCAAGCTCGCCTTGTGTGGATTGTTGTCCGTCACGTCAGCGTGCCCGAGCGTTACGTTATCGACTGCGGCTATGTCTTTCATCGTAAAGCTTATGCCGCCAACCGTGTAGGTTGGTGAAGTCTCGGCGTCTCCGCCTGAACCAGAGCCTGCGTTGTCAGCTGTATGATGGCAGGCGATGAACATTGTGGCAACCGCCACGATTGCGACTGTGAAGAGTGTCGCCGCTCCCAACTTTTTAAAGGCACTTTGTGCCTTCGGATTGAATGACATTGTCATATATTACTCCTTATCAAGGGGCTTTTACCCCTTAGTAATTCCCGGTTTCTTTAGGGAAAGGAAGGAACCCCTATTCAAAGCAGTTTTTCTTTCCCTCCCGGTAGCTACGACGGCGGTTTCCAGCTAAATCTTGTTTATGCTGATTGGCGGTAATACAAATTCCTATTTGCCCCCAAGCCCCGGACGTTGAAAGCTAGCAATATAGTACTTTTCTGCGTAAATTACAAATCATCACTCGAACAACTTGCTCGAACTGTTCAAGTGCATCTATATCAAGAGGCTCGAGCTGCCCTGCTCGAGAGGGTCGAGCCGCCCTGCTAGAAAGTATACAACAGTACTGCTCAAGAGGTCACGATACGGCGGAGCAGAGGTAGCGATCTGTTTCACAGCTTGTTGACCTCATTTCGCTTATGCTACAATGCCCCCGCAAGCCCCTTTCAACGCAGGGAAAAAAAGAGCTTAATACAAGAAACACGTTATGACTACCCTTGAATACGTAAAGGAAAAGCAAAAGCTGTGGGCAAAAGCCCATCACATACAGTTGGTCGGCAGCAGGGGCGAGCACGGCGAGAAAGTATACACGGCGGACTTGGCCGGCAACTTGTTTCAAGGGCTTTCCCCTTCTTCGAGGCACGAGTTTGCGGGTGGCGACGGCAATGAGCTCGGCGGCGGGGATAAGCCGTGCAAAATGCAGGCACTTCATTCGTCGAGTGCGATCGGGGTGAATGTGTTTGAATACTGGAAGTGCAACGGCAGAGCCTGCGTCATCGCAAAGGCGCTGGGCCTGCCTTCCGCAGGGATCGCCTATTTGCAGTTTGAACAAAAGTACGCCATCTTCAATGAGGAAGCCAAACATCCCAATGTCGACGTGAATATTCACTACCAAAACGGCGACTTGGACGGGATTGAATGCAAGTTCACGGAGCCGTTTCAGGCACGGGCGGCCTCAGGCTTAAAGCCGAAATATCTCGACGATTTTGCACACTGGGCAGAGTTTCCCGCCTTGCGTGCCTACGCCCAAAAGATTTCGCCTAAAGACGGCGTCAATAAATATCTACATGCAGCCCAGCTTATAAAGCACACGCTGGGAATGTATTCGCTCAAGCAAGACAAAAGCACATTCCGCCTGCTTTACCTATATCAGCCTGCGTTCTTTGAGGATAACCGACGTTATCTCGACGAACTGAACAGCTTGAAAGAGTGTTTTAAGCGGGACGGCGTCACTTTTCAATTTATCACGTGGCAAAAGGCGATAATAAATCTCGCTAAGCATATTGAAAAGAGCGATGATGCGTATTACCGCTACATCGTGGAACACTATCTGTAAGTGCGATTGGGCGGCGGAAGACTGTCCCCGCCTCTTCGACCTTTTTTAGTGTGTATGTCCCACTCGCCCGAGTGGCTACCTCACACTCGCTCAAGTGAATGGGCTTCACTTCATATCCAGCATATTAGTTAGAATATTGTGGGAGCGGAATATCGATTTTATAAAAGTTTCTAAAACAGTTAATTTCAGAAGATTGGTCTATAAGGCTTTTATTCTTATCATCAACAAAAACAGTTTTTCGGGTCTTCGGATCATGTTTATTTGGAGCGTTTTTATTATCGTTTGCTGACTGTTTAGGATAAATAATAAGGCATTTTATTTCATCGGAGGAATGCATATCGACGCTGAGTGCCGTCAAGATTTTTTTATCTCTGGCATACGCACTGATTTGCCGTATATCATCAAGCATTCCTGCATGTGAATTATCATACTTCGGTTTATATTTTGCATCGATAATCAATTTTTCATCTTTTTTAATAAAATCAACTGCTGTCCTTTCATAACCGTTTACTTGAAAGCCGATATTTTCTTTCCCATACGCCTTAATGAGTTGAGCGTATACATACAACTCATATAAACCGGACATATCAATCCAATATGGTACAGTCTTCTGCTCAAATGCTGAAATATTATTTATAGAATAATCGTACCGCCGTAAAATTAATTTTGCGAGCTGCAATGCCGTCTTATAATGAGCGAACAATTTATTCGAATGGAATTGTTTTATTTCGGCAGGCTGGATATATTCCGAAACCGTTTCAAAGCCGAGTAATACATGAGTAAGTTTCTTTTGCAGCACTTGACCGGCGCTATGATTACTAAAACTTTCAGAGGCGGTAATCATTTTTTTACAAAACAACAAGGCTTTTTTCAAAAGGCGGTTCTCAGGGATATCCGCCGTAAATTCTTGAAATACACAGACATTTTTATTCAATTTGCATTTCACAATATTTTCTTTGATCGTTTTTGAAACGTATATTTTTCCTTTTATTTTGTTTTGTAAGTTTTCTTCTCGACGCACATATCCTTTTTTAAGACCTTTCCGTATTATTTTTTCCGTTACAACTATGAAGTGTGCAATCAAAAGCGGTGTCAGATAATTGATGCTTTGATTAAGCGGGATCGAAGGTTGCTCAAAATCAATACCGTAACATTGCGAAAAATAGTTTATCTCATGGTCGGAATCGACTGCAAATGCTATCCTCATCATTTCAATATAATCCAATTCCATCTTCGGCGTTACGGCTGCGGCAATTTCACCTTCCCTCAGCCAACACGTGCCAATATAGTAACTTGCCCTAAAATCTTTACCAATTCCAAGATAGACAGGCGCTTGTTTCATGTCCGGATTCCCCGAAAACACAATCGGTCTTTCATTATCTCGGCTCAGCCGTTCCAGCACTTGTTTATCATTCGGCAATATCGGCTGCCGGTGTTCTGTGAAATATAAAACTTGCGGTTGTCTATTGGGCATCATGAATCCGATTATTTATTTCTGTTTTATTGAAATCTATTTTTAGCAAACCGTCTTTGTAATATTCATGAAGAAGCGGTAATATCTCATAGGTAACCTTTTGCATTAACTCATCATCGCTCTTTGCCATAAAGTAGCTGTGTCCGGGCATTAAATCATCGAAGTCCTGCTCTACCTTATTTTCTTCGATAAATGTTTTTATTGTATCAAATAGCTCAACTGCCTTGCTTTTTAACGCAGTATCTGCGCCGGTAGATACATTGTTATAAAAACTTTCGACAGCCGATTTTTCCGATTTTAAGGTAAGAAACGCAAAACGGCGGCGGACTGCGTAATCAATAGTTCCTACGCTGCGGTCGGTTGTATTCATCGTTCCGATGAGATAGATATTCGGCGGTACGGAAAACATTTCTTTTGAGTAGGGAAGTCGTACACTGATCGGGTGCGTACTCTCCATACGCTTATCAGCTTCAAGCAAGGTAATCAGCTCGCCGAATATTTTTGAAACATTACCGCGGTTTATTTCGTCGATGATGAGGATATAGGGAAGTTCCGATACGGTTCTCACCTCCGGTGTAGGATAATGGTCTTGTGTTATTGAATAACCTCCTACTACAAATCGTTTTAATAATTCGGATAATATCCAACGATATTCTACATAATCGATCGTCACAGTTCTACCTTTCGTTACTTCTTCAATGAGGGAAAACCACTTATCTTGATTATAGTTTAATATCTCTTGCCGTTGAATTCGATTGCTTACAAAATAATCAAATAGTAACCGTATATTACTTTCGCTTTCTGTTCGTGAAGATTTTTCTCTATATACAATACGTTTCTTTTCTTCATTCCATTTAACTGGTATTTTATTTCCGTTAGTGGATGAATATTCGGTAATCTTTCCATTTTTAATATCTTGAGCTATAGAATCATATATGGTTTCAAATATGTCCGATTCTTTAAGATATGTTTGAGCATTCTCAATTTTTTGCTCTTGTTGTAATTGCTCTTTTGTCTTTTTGCTATCCTCATAATTTTTTCTCGCAGTTTTGCACAAACTCTTAAATATACCGTCTTCAACACTGTAAGTAATGCCCGCTGAATTTCCATCGGAACTCTCGGCAAGTTGAGGCTTTAAGCCTTCCTCAAAATCCTCATAGTCCATCGACTGATGAAAAGTTACAAAAGCTATTTGTCCCTTGTCGGTATATTCTCGATATTTTTCCATAAGCGCAGTATGATTTGAATAATCAAACTTTTCACCGATAAGACTGAGCGCTAAGGCTGCAGTGTTGTAGGTTTTTCCCGTTCCGGGAGCGCCCTGTAAAATAATATTTTTCTTCATTCGGAGAATATCCGCATATTTTCTTATTTCATTTTGTTCCATTGATTTATCTTCTTCAGTAATATATTTCCCGAAAATTGACTGTATTGCATCGGATCCCGTTACAGATAATAAAGAGCCGAACCAACTTCCTTTTTCCATTTTGGGAACTTTTCCATGGAATAAATCATCATTATCATCATTAATTTTTTTTATAGATAGAGTTCCCTTGTTTTCATCTTTACCGGTAATTTTGGAAATTTGATAAATTTTTAAATCATTTTGCCCGCCATGTCCATGAAATGCAAGGTAATCGCCAACTGCTACTTTTTTTATATTATCCCACGCTTGTCTTGCTCCTTTTGTATTTGCCTTTTTTCCCCAGCCTATTTTCCAATACCCCATTTTTTGAAATTCACTCAGTTTATTTTCTGCACCCCAATAAATACCGCCTGACCAGAATGATGGCATACTTACACCTCCATTAATCATTATACTTCAACCATACAAAAGCTACTAGGCAGCTTGAAAACCTATAAAAGCTGTTTTGCATGGACTACCCGATACCATAATATCGGACTGCCCGATAGCATAATATCGGACTAGCCGATAGCGTAATATCGGATTGACCATAAGCATAGGGACGGACAGTCCTTCCACATAGGGAGAAACTGTAAAACAGCTTCAAAGCAGTTTGCCCGCGAGGGGAAACTGCAGCCGACGGTGGTTACAGTAAATCGTGAACGGCCCCGTTTTCCCGTCGGCCCCACTCGTCCGAGTACACCGCCAACGCCTTTTTTGTTACGCGGATTGCCCCGCTCGTATGAATGCGGACGACGGGGTGCACGTCATATTCTGCAATCCGTTGTAATTTTTCCAAGTACAGTTCTACCGAATGCGGCAGCCGTTTTCCCATCACCCGAAACATTTCAGGAGCTTCGATTCGTACCCGCTCGCTCTTATCCGATATCAGCTTATAGAACACTTCCATCGTATCGCAAAACAGTTCCGGCGCATTTGTTCCTTAAAATGCAGCAACTGAACAAAGTGTCAACTTTGGAAGTTGCTGCATTGATGCGCAATAGCGCATATATTGATACGCGACGTTTGCGATCAGCAAACTCGCAGTGTTTTTCAGCGGCGCTATTTTGCCGCTGAAAATAAACCGCGCGACATTTTCACACGCACACACAAAGGCAAGCCGCACCGCATCAGACGTGTCGGAGCGCATGTGCATCAACGAATCGAAAAAGGAAAGTATTAACGCTTTGTCCGCCCTGCCGATTCGCCCCAGCGCATTTACTGCCCGTTCCCGCAACTTGGGATTGCCGCTGTCCAAATAGCCTGCGATTTGTTCGATATACGACTGCGCCTGTGCGGGATACTGCAAACCCATTTCGCCGAGAAGCCACAGCGCCTTTGCTTTTACCTCCGCCGAATACCGCTCTCCGAGCCTTGCCGCAACATCATCGATCGCTGTTTGCCAATGTGCCTTGTCTTTCGTTATCGCTCTTAATTCCGCAAGTATTGCTTTATTTGTTTTTAAGAGCGTGATTTGTCTAAAAAAAAAATCTAAAAGTTCCAATGATTTTTAGGGCGTTTAGGCATAACCCAAGATTATCCGTCGGCTGTTCCGCACTTCCGCTTTCGCGTCGAAACGCCTACGGCGGGGAGGCATAGCCTAACGCATTTTTCTAAAGAAACAGAAGTAAAAATGGAGCTGATCGGACTTGAACCGACTACCTTTTGAATGCCATTCAAACGCTCTAGCCAGGTGAGCTACAGCCCCGCATTGTTTTGGATGAATATAGTCGATAAGGCGCAAATTGTCAATTGCCGAAAAAAGCCCGCAAAAACTGAATTTTTAGTTCAGCTTATACCCCTCTCAAACGAATCATACGGCTCACAAGTTCTTTGTCAAATGCTTGTGGGATTTTTTCCGGGAAACTATACTGTCACTTGTACACAGCCACCTCGCATCCACTGCTTTACTTAACTCTCAGTTTTGGTAAATATACCGATACAAGATAGGGGGACAGAATGAGCTTGACAATCAATTTGTATTATACGGGCAAAAATGGGAATGCCGCAAAATTTGCCGAAGAGATGGAACGCAGCGGAATTGCCGACGAGATTCGTAGGGAAGAGGGAAATGAGCGGTACGAATATTTTCAGTCCTTAAAGGATCCTGAAACGATGCTTTTGATTGACCGCTGGAAAGATAAGCAGGCGCTGGATAAACACCATGCTTCTCCTATGATGGGAAAGATTGCCGCCCTGCGGGAAAAATACGATTTACATATGCGTGCGGAGCGTTTTGTCTTTGCCGAAAAAAGCGATACCGATGCGGAGTTTATCCGCTCATAACGGAACCCGCGCGGAACCGGCACATAGCGAAGTCCGCTTATAGCCTGAAGTCCGCACATAGCGGGAAAAAGGCACCGCATTTTAACGGCATTGCGATAAATAAATAAGGGAAATAAAATGATAAAACAAAGTACAATCAGAATGATAATCGATACGGCGATGACGTTGGTTTCGCTTGTGATGATAGGCGGGAATTACTTTTTTCCGTGGACGGGCGTGCACGAGATTTTAGGCGTTGCGCTTTTTGTGCTGTGGGGCGCTCATATTGTCCTGAACCGCCGCTGGTACACGTCTCTTTTTAAAGGCGCATACCGTCCGTTCCGCATTATGCAGACGGCAGTAAACTGCGGAATCCTCGTGTGCGGAATATTTTTAATGATAAGCGGCATTATGCTTTCGCAGCACGTTTTTGCATTTTTGGGTATCGGCTTCGGTGCAAACTTTGCACGCATCGCACACATGCTCTCAAGCCACTGGTATTTTTTGTTTATGTCGCTTCACATCGGACTGCACGCAAGTATGATTGCAGGGCAGGTTACCTGGAGGATAACGGCAAAGAGTGAGCGGCCGGCAAGCGGGAACAACGAGGACGGAGAACAAAACGACGGCGGACAAAACGCTGACGGCTGCGGGAGACAAAAACCGGCACGGTTTAAAACGGTTGCCCTTTATGCGCTGCTTGCCGCCCTCTGCGTTTACGGGCTTTATGCCTTTATTTCTCGCGGCGTATGGCGCTACCTCATCTTGCAGCAGCAATTCTTTTTCCTCGATATGGAAAAAGGCTATACCATCTTCTTTACGGATTATATTGCAATCATTGTCCTCTTTGCCGCCGCCGCACATTACGGGGCAAAGCTTTTGCAGAGGAAACTGTGAAAGCACAGGAATAGTTGAAGAATGACGGGGGCGGTATAAATGAAAATCGAACACATTGCCATGTATGTAAATGATTTGGAAAAAGCAAAAGACTTTTTTATCGAATATTTTAACGGACGTGCCGGCGCCGAATACCGCAATAAAACGACCGATTTCCGCTCGTATTTTATAAGCTTTGATGACGGGGCGCGGCTTGAAATAATGAAAAAGCCCGAAGTGTCCGATTTCGAAAAACCGCCAGCACGCACGGGATACGCACACATCGCGTTTTCCGTCGGAAGCACGGAAGCGGTCGCTTCGCTGACTGAAAAGCTCAAGCAGGCGGGCTTTAAGGTTGCAAGCGGACCGCGAACCACCGGCGACGGATATTACGAAAGCTGCATCGTCGCAATCGAAGACAATCAAATTGAAATTACCGTGTAAGGAGCGCGGCAAAAAAACGGGAATACAAGAGGGGTACATCAAATAGATAAATATCTTTATAATTCCGGCCAAGGAGGATACACACAATGACGGACCGGAAAAATTGGATGCGGGAATGGAGTATTGCTTTTTCGACACTGAAGTTGCAAAGCGAAAAGAACGGGCACTGAAAGGCTGTCAAAAATTCAATGCCATCGATCCTGCCGACTATAAAAGTCAATACGCCGCGCTTAAAGAACTGCTCGGCTCGGTCGGCAAAGAATCGTATATACAGCCTGCGTTTAACTGCGATAACGGGAAAAACATCAGTGTCGGGGAAGACTTTATCGCCAATTATAACGTAACTATTTTAGATATTGCACCGGTACATATCGGCGATTATTGTATGATAGGGCCGAACACGCTTATTTCGACAGTGGGGCATCCCCTTTCGCCGAAAGGCCGGCGTGCAAAAATGGCAAACTCAAAACCCGTTACTATCGGAAACTACGTATGGATCGGCGGTAACTGTACGATTTTGCCGGGCGTAACCATCGGAAACAATGTCATCATTGCGGCGGGTGCGGTAGTAACAAAAGATATTCCCGATAACTGCATAGCCGCCGGTGTTCCGGCAAAGGTGATAAAACAGCTGGAAAACGATATTGAATGATTTAGTATTAGGAGAACACTATGATTTTAAACGAAACCTACACTTTGGCGAACGGGGTAAAAATCCCTAAACTCGGTTTGGGCACATGGCTTATCGAAAACGATAAAGCGGCGGATGCGGTACGCAATGCCGTAAAAGCGGGCTATCGTTCCGCTTGGCAAAGGATGTATGGAACGAAACGGTATCGGCACTGAGCGCAAAAGAGCAGTATCAAAATACGATTTTCTTTCCTGTCGGCGAACCGAATGCTGCGTATGCACAATACTTTACGGGGAACAGTTATCTTGCCGAAGTTGCCTCCGCGCCGCTTCCTGTGCACAACGTAACGTTCGAACCGGGATGCCGCAACAACTGGCATATTCATCATGCAAAAACCGGCGGCGGACAGCTGCTCATCTGTGTAGGCGGACGGGGCTGGTATCAGGAAGCGGGTAAGCAAGCCGTTCCGATGACGCCGGGTACCGTTATCACAATTCCTGCAAACGCAAAGCTCTGGCATGGTGCCGCATGCAACAGCTGGTTTTCTCATTTGGCAATCTCAATTCCCGGAGAGGAAACAAGCAACGAATGGTGCGAACCGGTAAGCGCTGCGGAATACGGGGAACTGTGTATGTAATCCAAGCACTTTCTACATGTTTTCCATATATTCAAGTGCCTATTCCTTCCGGCACTTAAAATTTATGCAGTCTACAGTATGCCGCCTATTAGTGCTGCAATAGGGCACATATTAGTGCCGTAATAGATGACATGTTGTAGCTGTAATAGATGACCTATTGTAGCCGTAACAGGTCGCATATTGTAGCACTACACTGGATGAAGTATTTGCTCATCAATAAATAAATGCGGGCTCAATATTGAAAGAACACGTTTTTTCTCTATTCCCCTTAAAAAGAACATCTCATCAACTTCTACAGCCCGAGTTTTAAAGTATTAACAGCTCTTTCATGAGCAGGAGTATTTCTTGCCATAGCTGTTCTGACTGTTTTTATATATGAAGGATCATTTTCCAACTTTCTATTTTCTATTTTTCAAAAACATGAGAGCCGTGTAAAAAATCCTTACAGGCAAACGCATCAAGCGTTTTCTACTTCTTCCTTGTTAAGACGTTAAGACCGGCTGCCGGTTTATTTCATCCCGTCCTTCAACTCGCGTAACAGCGCATCGCTCTTTACAAATGACGTATGCAGCAGCTCCAGCAGTTCCGCCGTTGTGTGGGTAACTTCCGCTTCCTCTATAAACGGATTTTTTATATCCAAGTTATAGCCGTTCGCTTTTAAGATTTCAAAGCTGACTTTCCAAGCATGGTTCGTTTCCTCACGGTTATTCCACCATGCTTTAAGGGAGGTAAATTCCTCCTTTCTGATAGGCTTTGTTTTAGAATATGATTTTTGACCTTCCGGCAGTTTGTGCTCCCAGTACCAGATTTCCTTCGTCGGCTCCCCTTTTGTAAAGAACAGCAGATTTGTGGCAACCGACGCATACGGCTGAAAAACGGAATTAGGCAGGCGCACAACCGTATGTACGTTGCACTGCGTTAAAAACTTCTCGCGGATTCGCTGCTTTACACCCTCACCGGTAAGCGACCCATCCGGTAAAACAATCGCAGCACGCCCCCCGTTTTTAAGATACCGTACCATCAAAAGGAGAAATAAATCCGCACTTTCCGTCGTACGGAACTGAGCGGGATAATTCGTTTCAACACCGTCGCTAACACTGGCCCCAAACGGAGGATTCGCAAGAATGACATCAACACGATCCCGCTCGGTAATGCTCGTGTATTCGCGATTCAAACTGTCTCCGTTCACAACATTCGGCACTTCAATATCATGCAAAATAAGATTAGTCACGCAGAGCATAAACGGGAGCGGTTTTAACTCCTGTCCGCGGATCGTATCTTCAAGTATCTTTACGTCTTCAACAGAATGAACATCATGCGCTCGGATATTTTCAATAGCGCTCGTCAAAAAACCGCCTGTGCCGCATGCAGGATCCAGCACTTTTTCACCAAGCCGCGGATTAACCATCTCCGTCATTATTTCGGTAACGGCACGCGGAGTATAAAATTCCCCATAATTTCCCGCACTCTGCAAGTCGCGCAAAAGACTTTCGTAAATATCGCCGAACACATGCCGGTCTTCGCTGGCATTAAAATCAATTTCATTCAGCTTATTCACCACTTGGCGGAGTATCGTCCCATTCTTCATATAGTTGTTCGTACCCGCAAAAATATCCCGAACCAATAGCGCCCGTTTATTACCGTCTGAAACCTCAAGATTTTGAAGCCCGGGGAACAGTTTCGTATCAATAAAATCTTTCATTTCATCCCCGGTAATTCCCTCCCGATCCGCAGCCCAGTTCCGCCACTGCAACGCTTCCGGTATCACCGAAACATATTCATCATGCAAAAGTTCAAGCTCCGCCTCTTTATCATCCAGAATTTTCAGCGTAATCATCCAGCCCAGCTGTTCAATACGCTGCGCATCCCCCGAAACCCCCGGGTCTTTCCGCATAATATTTTGCAACGTTTTTATAATTCCCTGTATATTCGGCATATCTGCTCCTTTCCTTTCTATTTGGGCGTTCCCGCCGCAAGCGGCGGTCGGGCTTTCCGTGGTTCCGCTATCGCTCCATTCCTCCGCTCCGCTTCGGAACACGCCTACGGCGTGCCCCTCCAATCCCTAACGCTGTCCAAGAATTGACATCCTTGTCAATTCTTAGACATGAGTTTTTATCAGCTCCGCCATGGACGTATTGAATTGACCTCCATGTCAAACGATGAACGCGAGTTTTTATCAACTCCACCATTGATAGTGGCTTGCTAATCAGGAATGATGTTCTACAAGTATCTCATTCTCGTAAAACTCGCAAGTCAATTTACAACACAAATGTTATAAATCAACAAAATGTCGCTATTGATTAAACGTCATCTTTCTTTATATTAGAAAACAAATTCTGCAGAGTTTCAATTTCCTCTAAATGTTCTTTATAAGCATCTTCTGTTAATAATCCATATTGCCGCTCTAATTTTACAATATTTATTGTACCTTTATAATCAATTGAATCTTCATAATCTGAAAAATCTATAGTTACAAGAATTATTTGTGTAATACTATTTATTCCAAATATTAGTTTTAAAATTTCTTTACTACTAAGATAACTTGCTTCATTCCCTCGTGGTGAATCTATAACAAAGGGAAAGTTATTAGATTGAATTTGCATATAATCCATTGTTTGAAATAATGCAATAACTTGCGAAAGAATAATTTTATTATTCAGAGTTCCTTGTCCTTTCAATGGTTTTAGAAGTTTTCGTAGTAAATTCAATATATTTTTTCTCGATTTCTATTTTATTTGGCAATTTTTTTAACTCTAAATCAATATCACGGATTTCTGTATTTATCTTTATCTGTTCTACTATATTTTTTTCATAATTTTCTGACATATTATTAAAAGTTGAAGACAAACCTTTTTGTGCTAAATATATATCATATGCATTTTTCTTCTCATCATATACAGATTCTTCTTCTTTTAATTTATTCATCAATTCAATATATTCTGTTTTTAATTCTTCAAGTTTGTTTTCTATCCGATGAATCAGCAATGAAATTTGTTGTTTTGCATATTTTTTACTCAAAGATGTATAATTTTTTTGGACAATTTCAAATATTTCTTTATCCATAACATAGCCACACTTTGGACAAGATAAAATATTCTGTCTATGAGTATCGATTGAATCTTTAATAATATGATATTGTATCATATCAATGATATCTAATTGATATTTATGATTTTGTAGAACCGTCTCTATCTTTTGAATTTCATTTCTTTTTTTTCCGATTTTTTTTACAAGTAGTGAAATCTTTTCTTTGGGTAAAAGTAAATTTCTCTCTAATTCTTCCATATTTCCAGCAGGAACTATATTTTTAAGCTCTTCTGATAAAGCATTTACAACAACTTGCAGTCGCTCTCCTTCTTTTTTAACCTGCTCTAACTGTAGAAACAGAGAATCTTTTTTTGTCATCAATTCAATTGTTGTTTTATTATAAATACCTAAATGATAATATAATGATTTCATCCTTGCATTTGTATTATATTGTTCAATATTTGAGAAACTATTATAAATCTTTGTCCAACCTCGATCTTGATCTATATAATAAGGCATGAATATAAAAACAGGTGGTGCTAATTCTATTTTATTATCATTCCGATTAGGTAAATAAACACCAAAATCAAATATTTCTTCAAATTTTTTAGCTAGTTCTTTTGTTACACTATCAGTAAAAAGAAGAAGCTCCTCATTTTCAAATAAAGCAAATTTCTTTAAAAATCTTACAATTCTATATTTTTTGTTGTTAACTGAAAAATTAACAATATATATTTTTGAAGTTTTATCCCATGTAGAATCAAACTCAATCTCAGCTCCAAGTGCATAATAAAGAGATTTGACAAGAGAAGATTTTCCAACATGATTGTCAGAACTAGTAATAATATTAAAACCTTTTGAAAATTCTTGAAATTTTGCTGTTTTTTTCGATATACCAGCGATTAAGATGCTATTAAAAAACAATTCTTTCATAATCAATTATCCTTCCAGCTATTATGAAGTATAGAAAATATCAGTATCTTTTTATACCAATCATTATAAATTGGATTTCGAGGAACAATATCTATAATTCTCTTTGCATAATCTTCATATTTTTCATTTTCAGATATTGGATTTTCATTCATTTTATTTTGTAACTTTAATAATAATGAATAAAATCCATCATCGCGTTTTTGCAAATCACTGAGAATCTTCGTATATTCATATGATGCTTTATATTTTTCTTTATCTTGAAAATTAATTATCTTTTCAATAACTTGAAATTCTGGAATAGCTATGAGCATTGTCATCTTTATTGTTCTGCTCATATTTTCTCTTGAAAGTCCTTTTTTTGCTCGAACAGATGTAAAATTAGATTCTTTAGGCAATAACTCATATTCTTGGCATCTTGTGAGTATATCAATGATACTTTGAAAAATAGTCTTTACAGCTTCTAGTGTAATTTTAGGATACCCTGTTGTAAAAAATCCCCTAATTCTTGTTCTACAATATCTCTATGTTTTTCGATACTCAGACTTGTTTTTATGTGAATAAATTTAGATAGATCTATTTCACTTACTGCAATTTTCATCTTCTTAGAAATATCTTCTTTAATTTTTATCACAGTGTTATTATTAATTTTTGAAAATTCGGTTCGTTCTGCTTGTAGAATTTGATTATCTAACTTTATAGAACAATTTGTTATTAATCCAAGTTTTTCGATTAAGTATGGTGAATCATTTAAATGCTCATATAATTTAGGCAACCATGATTCTTTCAAAATTGTATTGACCGTTATTACATCATTACTTGTCTTCATCTGATAATAACTAACAGATTGAGGATTATCTGAATCATCAAAAATACTAATGTCATCATAATAATCCATGACAAGTAGAAAATTTATATCACTAAATAATTCAATTGCCATATGAAGAGCTTGCGTTACTTGCATATCAAGCCTGTTGTAACTTCTACTTCCGGATTGCACATCAATATTAATTGGTACAGCCATGTTCTCTGTTATTCCTCCAAACTTTCCTTTATTATACCAAATACGAGTTTTTCGGCTAGAACCTTTCTTTCTTGTATTTGTCGCTCAAGCTGTGCAACTTTATCAAGCATAACCGTTACAGTATTAACAATCTCTTTTTGTTCTGAAACTGGAGGAAGCGGTATAATAAAATTTCTTAATTCTTTGATTGGAATTGTTTTTACAGCAACTCCCCAAGCAACAGCATCTGCTTGTTTTTTACAAATTGGCGACATCAAAGAAAAAAATAAAAAATCTTTTGTTGGATGAAATGGTTTTATTATCCCAATATGCCTTTGTACACAAAACTGAAAAGAATTTACTACGACAGGTATTCCATAAGAACCTGTTACGGTGTAAAGAATATCACCGTCTTGTGGCATCTTTTCACTTGGTAATTTATAAAAATACTCTTTTGAAACAAATCTTTCATTCTTAAAATTTATCTTCCCTGATGAAACATCAGAAATCACAACGAAGGGGATTCCAAAGGATTCCTTTGGAGGTGGGAAATGATCACCATCTGTAATGGAATTGCAAACCTCTCCCAATCGCACCCACTTCCAGCTCTCAGGAAGCTTAAAAGGCTTTTCTTCCTCTGAGATAGGCGGCAAAGATTTCTGTTTTTTATCATTTTTGAGTTCTTTCCGTATCTGGTCAAACAAAGCCTCTGCATCGTAATCGGGATTGCCCTTCTGCACCGGATGTTCTTTCCGCCAATCAGCAGTAAGTTTTCCTTCTATGGCATCCTGCAAAATATTTTGGCGAAGCTGTTTTACATATCCTTTTTGGGATTCTATTTCTTTTGCAAGTTCATTTACACGTTTGAGATTTGCAGAAATCTTTTTTACAATCTTTTTTTGTGTTGGTAAATCCGGTAAATTTATTTCTTCATCCAGAAATACAGACACAGCAAGTCTTTGTGAACCGGCACCTTTTATATTTTTTTGTAATTCCTTATATCTCTCACCAAGTTGAAACCATAAATTTAAAAATTCAGGAAAACATAAATCATTAATAAAATCGAATGCAGGTAAATCAGCGGATGAAGTAAAACCATCTAATTCGTTTGGTATTATTCCAAATGCTCCTTTGTGAATATTCTGTTTTCCATATATAAATTGTCCAGCATGCCGAATATAATATTTTGTTGCACCATCCTTTTCAGCTTTAAGTCTTCGTTGTTCAACTCCTCTACAGTTTAATCTAACCGTAATTCTTCTTGAGGCATCGGAGTTTATCGCGTCTTGTTTACTTTCTTTTAGAAACTCTCCAATTCTAACTTTCTTCCATTTTTCCATCCGCTATTCCTTCAATAAATCCATCAAGCCGGTATTTATAAACAGATTGTCTTTTCCAACCTTTATACAGGTAAGAATACCGATAGCTTCCATTTTGTGTAGGTAACGGGAGGCAGCTTTCCGTTCTACACCCAACGCTTTTACAATGAACTCAGTTTTGCAATAGGGATTTTCAAAAAGGGTTTCTACCAGTTCTTTTGAATACATTTTCGGAGCTTCCGATTTTACTTTTTCGATTGTGGTATCTAACAGTTCCTTTATCGCTTTTACTTTCTCAATTGTTTCTACGGCGGTTTCTTCTATTCCTTTAAGGATAAAAACAATCCATTTTTCCCACGCTTCTTCCGTACGGACTTTTTGCAAAAGTTCGTAGTATTGTTCTTTATTTTTGATGATATATGAACTTAAATAGAGAATTGGAAGATCAAGATGATGCTTTAAAATCAAATAAAGGATATTTACAATTCTTCCGGTTCGTCCATTTCCATCATAAAAAGGATGAATACTTTCAAACTGATAGTGAAGTATTGCAAGTTTTGTCAGAGAATCATCATCGTTGTTTAAATACTCGGTAAAGTTTTTTAAGAGCCCGTCAATTTCTTCTTTTGTCTGCGGCGGAGTATAGACAACTTCATTCGTGCGGTCATTCATCAACTTTGTTCCGGGCAAAGTTCTGATTCCCGCATCATTTTGAACAAGCTTTTTTTGAATGTTTACAATATCATTTATAGAAATAAAATGATGTTTTTTTAGTTCTGCAAAACCTGCGTATAAGGCTTCTCTGTAGAACATAACCTCTTTTGTAGCAGAATCAACTTTTTTTACCGTTTCGGAAAGAGCTTTATAGAGCTCATCTTTTGTGGTAATGATATTTTCAATCTCTGAACTGTCTTGAGATTCTTGCAGCACAACGGCATTAATAAGAATAAACTGATTCGGAATTACATTTGCAATGCCTTTTAGCTCGGCAAGCGCTTTAGAAGCCTTGTTTTCTGCTTTGAGGATAGTAATTGTTTCGGTCTTTTTAGGATCAACCGGCAATTTTTGCAATTCCGACATGTCCCAATTATAGTCTTTTTTGGGACATGTGATCAAGATATGTACCAAATATTAAAAAAATGGTACATATCAATTCGTTCTTACACCGTTTTCACGGTAGCCAGGGGATGTCTCAAAAGTTGGTTAGTTTTTGGACAGCCCATAGGGTTACCTCCCCTCTTACTTCCCCCGTAC
>CALHVG010000054.1 GCA_938039145.1 uncultured Treponema sp. | reverse complement strand
AATTTATAATAAATATGTTATTTATACTCGAACCTATCTAAAATTGAACTGATAAAAATTATATAAATTTAAGGTTTGAGTAAAATTTTGTGAGTTATGTTTTAAATAAGTTTTACTATAAAAGGAAATAGTATAAAATTTCAGCTATTTCCTTGTTTTTTTACTTAGGTCTTTTAATTCTGCTGTATGGAAGCCTTACTTTTTATTGTTTTTCTAAATAAAAAAACGCCATTCATCAGATGTTTAGAAAAAGAAATTTTTAAAAACATAGATTTCTTGGCGTAATTTTAAATGAATTTATTAGTCTCTAATAGTTGCTAACAATTCTCCTAATACTTCAACTGCTTGTTCAGCATCAGGCCCTTCAGCGTGAACTGTAACTTCTGAACCGTTTTTAATTCCAATTGATAATAATTTCAATAAAGATTTTCCGTTTACTTTTTTCCCTTCATTTTCAACTTCTACTTTACTTTCAAATTCTTTTGCTTTAGCAACAAATACTCCACCTGGTCTTGTATGTAATCCTGTAGGATTTGTCATAGTAACTGTTTTACTTGCCATTATTAGTCCTCCTTAAATATCATTACTTTAATTTTACAACAGTTTTTGGCATTTGTCAATAAGTATAAAAAACATTTTTTTGATTAAAAGGAAAGATACATAATAATCTAATTTTAGAAAATATTTTTTAAAGAGATTTTTCTGTAACATTAACTAATAATGAATGAAAATTAGTATAAGTCACATTTCCAGGCTTACTATTCTTTATTTTCTTGACAAATTTTCTTTCACAGTAATCAACTGTAACTTTATCGCCTTTTTTTGCTTTAGAATATTCACAAGCGAGATTTGCGGCATAAATTAAAGCATCTTCAGGAAGTTCTTGATTATTTCGTAAAATAAGAACATGGCTTCCAGGAATATCCTTTATATGCATCCATATATCGTTTGGCTGCCCTTTAGAAAAGGATATTTCCTCATTTTCCTTGTTATTTCTTCCAACAAAGATTTGAAACCCTTTGTAGTCAAATGACAATAATTCACGTTTTTTTGTTTTATTCAATTTAATTTTATTTTTTATTTTATTTCCATTATCTGATAAATTCAGCTCATTTTCAATTTCTTCGATTCCGATAAAATCGTTTTCCTTTTCAATGAACATCTTTATTTCTTCAAAATATTTTATTTCATTCTGAATATCACAAAATCTTAGATTTAAGGCTGAAATAGTACGTTTTCCTTTATTGTACTTATTATAATAAAAATTTAAATTATCATTTGGAGATAAAAGCGGATCAAGATTTATCGTAATTTCCTGATTATTATAAAAATCAAAAACTGTAACTTTTTTCATTCCATATTTTATCTGGTGCATATTTGCCGCCAAAATATCTCCGATATTTTTATAATTTTCAAAATTTTCATTTTTTTTCAAGTCAACTTTTATATTTTTTTCTATTTTTTTGAATTTTTTTATTTGCGAATCAACATATTTTAACAAACTTTTCTTTTTTTCACTAATGACATTGGAAGTAATTGTTGTTTTAAAATAAGCATTTAAGCCTTCATTCAAAGTTTCAAAATATTTTCTGTTATTTTTATTTTCTGGATTAGTATTTTCCTTCTGACTAAATTCTGAAAACTCATTATAAGTCAGCACTTTCTGAATTTTTCCACGATTTAATATTTCATACATTACAGGTTTGTAACTAGACAAATACTTTTCAAAAACATCGTAATCTTGTGAACACTGTACCGCAAAAGCACGCCCAGCACCTTCAATCTTTTCCAAAAAAGTTTCTGTTTCAAATGGAAAATTTTCCTTTTCCAAATAAATTGGCGAAATCTTTTTTTCCTCAAAAGGCAATGTGTACTTTGCTCCAGTCATAATAACACGGTTTCCAACATCAATCGAAGTAAAAAAAAGTGCAGACAGAATTTTATCTTTACAAGTCAAGAAAATATTACTTGCCTTTCCCATAATTTCAATAATTAACGTATACTTTTCCACATCTCCAAATTGATTTAACTTTTCAAAGTCAAAATATACAATTCTGTCAAAACCTTCCTGCCTAATATTAACTAAAATTGAATTTTGCAAATGTTTTTTTAATGAAAGCAAAAATTTTGACTGAAAATCAGTATTTGGATCTTTTTCATCTTTTAAATAAAAAATTGTTGAATTATCCTTTACTTGAAAAAGAAGGTTATTTTTTCCAAAAAAGAGTGAAAATGACACTCTGTCATATTGAAAAATTTTTGTCAATTTATATCGTAATATTTTTTCCTTTATTTCCTTTACAAGAAATGAAATTCCAATTCCATCTAAATAGAGCATATTTCCCTCCTTTTTTATTTTTATATTTTTTCAGTTATTTTTTAAAGTGCATTTTTTCTAACCATGATATTTTCAGCATCCTCAACATTTAGTACCTTTTCATCTCCATCAACAATCATGTTTATTAAATATTTATCAATATTTAAAATTTTGATTAGCGATTTTATTACAACGCCTTTTTCGTTCAAATATTTTCTAATGGCTGTGCTTCCCTTGATTGAAGATACTTGAACTAAATCGCCCTTTTCAAAATTCAAGATTGATTCAGGCTGGATGTCCTTTTTGACTTGATTAAGATTTCTCATAATTGTTTCAAAAACTTCAACAAATGTATCTAATTTTTCCTTTGGAATATCATCTGTTATTTTTTCTAAAATAGTCGAATGGAAATTACCGTGATAATTTAAGGCAACCTCTCCCTTTTGAGTCAGTTTAACAAAAACTTTACGTCTGTCGGTATTCGACCGAGAACGTTCTAGAAATTGCTTTTCAGTTAATTTGTTTACAGCAACAGAAGCTGTTCCCATTGTAATGCCCAATTTATCAGAAAGTTCATTCATTGTAATTTCATTTTCTCCAATTGCTTCAATGATATGCAGTTCCGATGTTGTCAAGCACTTTATTACCTGATTTAAGTTAATTTCTTCAATTTTATAGTATGTTTTATAAAAGTTGTCTAATAGATTTTCAATTTTCTCATACATTTTGATTTTCCCCTTTCTTAATTTTTTGTGTTTTTTTTCTTTATTTTAAAGATTCAATTTTTTCCTTGTAATTTCCGCTAAAAATATATGAACCTGCAACTAAAATATTTGCTCCAGCTTCCTTCACAAGTTTTGCAGTTTCATTGTTTATTCCGCCATCCACTTCAATGTCAATATTTTTATCAATTTCTCGCAAGTCCTTTATTTTTTGAATCATTTCAGGAATAAATTTTTGACCGCCAAAACCAGGATTTACAGTCATAATTAGTACCATATCAATATTTTTTAATTCGTATCTTAAAACATCTAACGGAGTAGAAGGATTTAGTGCAACTCCTGCTTTTTTTCCAAAAGATTTTATCAGCTGAATTGTTCTGTTCAAGTGTTTTACAGCTTCAGCATGAACTGTGATAATATCAGAAAACTGTGCAAAATCTTTTATCAAATAATCAGGCTCATTTACCATTAAATGAACATCAAATACAAGATTGCTATGCTTTCTCAAAGATGAAATAACAGGAGCACCGAAACTAATATTTGGCACAAAATTGCCATCCATAACATCTAAATGTAGATATTCTGCTCCAAATTTTTCAACTTCTGCGATTTCTTCTCTTAATTTACTAAAATCTGCAGCAAGCAGAGAAGGTGATATTATAATCTTTTTATCCATAAAAATCAACTCTTTTCTTCAGTAATATTTATTCATAAATGAAAATTATTTAAGTATATTTTAAAAATTTTATATTTTCCAGCGAATACAGGTAAAAATCATATCGTTCCCTTGAAATATTTCCATTTTCTACATTTTCCTTTATTGCACAATTTGGCTCATTTACGTGAATACAGTCACGGAATTTACAGTTGGGAATAAATTCCAGAAATTCTGGAAATAATTTTTCCAATTCTTTTTTATTTTCCAGCTTTGGAAAGTCCAGCGTTGAAAATCCAGGCGTATCTATTAGATAAGAGTGGGGAGCTGTCATAAAAAATCGGCTCTCTATTGTTGTGTGCCGTCCTTTTCCAGTTTTTCCGCTGACATCATTTGTAGTTAATACTTCTTCTCCAATTAAAGTGTTAATAAGCGTTGATTTTCCAGCTCCAGATGGTCCTGAAACTACGACGGATTTTTCATTTATGTATTGCTTTAATTCTGAAAGTCCAGTTTTTGTTTCGGTAGAAATTGGAAAAATGGAAATTGCCTCTTTAAAAATTTTTTTGAATTTATTAAAAAAATCTTCCAGTTCTTCTTGTGAAGCCAAGTCAATTTTAGATAAGATTAGCACAACTGGAATATTTTGAGAATTTGCATTCAAAAGCATTTTCTGAAAATTTGTAAAATCAAAGTCTGGACTTTTTATTGCAAATAAAATACCAATAAAATCAATATTTGCAATAAGCGGGCGATATAAAAAGTTTTTCCTTTTCTCAATTTTTTCAATAACTTTTTCTTTTTCATCAAATTCTACCATATCACCGATTATACAATTCATTTTGTTATTTTTCACTTTTAGCGTTCCACGTAATTTACATTCATAAATATTTTCTTCACTTAAATTTTTGGAATTTTCATCTAAAACATAGTAAAATCCCTTTATCTTTCTAATAACTTTTCCTTTTATAAAAATATTTGGGAGAAATTTTAAAATCTGCAGTTTATAGAATAACTATATGACTCTAAAAAATATGTGTCAATAGTTACATTCCGAATAAGCCTTTCAGCGCGCTGCCGGCCGCATCTCTGAGCGTATCCATTCCTGTCTGCTCGATGCGTTTCATAACTTCGACTTTGCTTTCTTCCAGTTTTTTTTGCAGCATATCGGCAGCTTGTTTTTGATTCATAACAAGTTTTTCAATACTGCCGAAGTCGCCCAGCTTTTCGTTTAAGGGACCGGTGTATTTTTCCAATTCGGCTTGAGCTTCTTTAAGCGCCTTTTGCTTTATGGCTGAAAGTTCTTTGTTGATTCCTGTTTGCAGCGCCGCAAGAAAAACCTTGTCCGCATCGGTTGCAATGTCCATATTCAAATCAGACTGGGAAAACTCCGCCTTGATTTTAAACCGCATATTTTTAACCGCTGCAAGTGATTCATTGTAAATGCGCGAAATAAAATCGGGTTCAAACGAATCAGCCGTAAGGTGCACTTCGTCGAAGCTAAAATCCGCGTCGATACCGACATGCCCGTCGCGCTCAGCCTGTATACCTGCCTGTATTTTCGCCCTGCCCTCAAAAGACGGAACGCCGGCAATGTCAAGCACGGAAGCGCCGAGCGCCTGCAAAGCTGAAGAGGGATTAAACGCAGCGTTATAGCCGCTTCCGGTATATTGCAATTTCAATAAGGGATAATTGAGTTTCTCTCCGACATTTATGAGTCCCTCTCCGCTGTGCGTGCGCTTGCTTTCGAAAAAAGCACTTTCGTCAAAATGGGCGCTGAACGATACAGGCTTTCCCCAGCGGTCAGGATCGTTTGAAATATCATTTATGCGGCCTTCAAAACCCGTTCCGTTTGCAAGCATTTGCTGAATTAAAAATGACGGATATATGTCGGCGCGGTATTGGATTGTTCTGCCCGGAAGCCGCCGAACCTCTTGTCGGGTCTTTTGTTTTTTTGCCGCCTTTTTTGATCCCTTGTTGAAATTGAGCGCAGCATTAAACGCTTTTTCCGCATACGGATAATATTTTCCGAGGACGTTGTATGCAGCGGCTTTTATAGTTTGCGCAAAAATGTTTTTTCCGTCGGCAACCGTAAACGAGCGGATTTTATTGATTTCTCCGTTAACAAAATCGGTATCTTTTCTTACCGCCTTGAAAGCTTCCTTTGCCGCAAGCTGCACGGCCTTACCGTCTTTTTGCAAATCTTTAACCACTGAATCGGTCAAAGCTACAAGCTTTTGGCTGTCTTTTATCGCAGCATTAAGTTCTTGCAATACCGCCTTCAATTCGGCAATGTCTTTAATCGATTGATAATCGCGCCCGATGACTTTTTCCGAGCTTTTTCGAAAATCGTTTACGGCAGATTCCAGTTCTGCCGGACGCTTTTCCCACACCGCTACAATTTGAGCGACGGTCTCTTGTGCCTTTTGTGCCGCAGCGGGCGTTTGCAGCTGTTTAAGCGCGTTGTCCAAAAACTTTTGCGGATTCAAACTTTCAAACATCGACGAAACGATTTTTTTACTTTGTTCAAGCGCATCTTTTTGCCGCTCTTTTATAAGCAACGCTATTTTACTATCGCCGACATCTTTATCGTTTCCCTTTTTTACGGATGCCGGAAGCTCGCCCGATGTTTTTCGATCGGTTCCGAATGCCATGCCGGAAACTTCAAGGTTTTGGCACACAAAACGCTTTTTTAAAAGCTGCGTTAAATTAAAATCGAGCTGGATTTTTTGCGCTTCAAAAACGTTTTTCATCGGTGCATTTTTATCGGCAGCAGCAAGACCGCGAACGGTAACCGACGAATCCAAGATGCCGACGTGAACCGAAGCGATATCGACTTTGGCACCCGTGATTTTTTGCAGACCTGCCGTTAAAGCACGTTTTGCAAGCGGATCTTTAAACATAAGAACGGCAAGCACAACCCCGACAACAACAGCTGCAACGGCGGCAAGCGGCACGAGGTTTATGCGTCCTTTTTGCCGCTTTATCTGTTTGCTTAAAATCTTTAAGCGCTTAAAATCTTTTGCGTCGTATTCGGTACGGTGAATCCGCAATTTAGCCGGATCCTCTTCATCGGCAGAAAACTGTGCCGCAACAAATTCGCGGTCGGCCGGTATATAGAGTTTTTTAAGCAGTTTTTTTTCGAGCGACTTTTCCGTATATGTCTTTTTATACATCCACGGAAGTTTTTTGAAGGGTATCTTCTTTTGCTCTTCTTTCATATTTATACCTCAGTAAAAAAGCTGATAATTTTCGCGACAAAGGGCACGTGATAAAAGGCTTGCATAAACTTGCTCTGCGCAAGCGCCGGTGCGAGATGCGTGCGCCAAGATTTAATGAAAATTCTTACCACAATATATACCGGAATATACAGTATAAGGCTAAACACAAGAGAGCCGGCGACTATCGTGTTGTTGAATTTTGTAAAGGCGACAAAGGGAATGTCGAGCAAAGCGGCATAGACCGGCTTTAAAGGTGAGAAAGTCAATACACCGTAGCCTATCGAGTCGAACAGCGGATCAAAAAACCGAGCAAGCAAACTTGCAATGAGTACCGTAAGCAGAAAGGCGCCTTTGTTCATACGTACAAAAAGAAAAAACACAAACAGCAGGTACCACAGTGCGTTGTCTTTCGGCATAAAGCCGAGGAGCACCCCAATTGCAACGGCATGAGCGATTTCCCCCGGATGCGAATTCGTATTGAGTGATTTAAGCAGTTTCGCAATGTACGAAATCATATTTTCTCCGT
>CALHVG010000053.1 GCA_938039145.1 uncultured Treponema sp. | reverse complement strand
GGGAGGGTTTAAGGGAGGGAGAGGAAAACCACGCCCTGACGGGGTTTCCTCTCCCTCCCTTATTACAACTGTGTTTTATAATTTAATACAAATCTATGATATATGACTGGGAGCGAATCTGATGTGTCGCGATATCTTCAGCCATCACCAAAAGCGTAAATACCTGCGGGGTGTAAGGTCCTGTCGAGAACTTGCACACGCCTGTTGAATCGCAAGGAATATCCACAACGCTGTTCAATCCTGCGCCGGGCGCAAAAGACGCTTTGCAGTGCAGATTCGTAAACTCCGTCGGAGCGTTGATTTTTACCGTGATCCAAACCACATCGCTTCCTATCCTTTTGGGAACTTGGTAATGGTTTGAACCTACAGGAGATTCCGAGACCGGCGTAGGTGCATTTCCGATCTTTCCGAAGCCTACATCAAGTTTAGTCTTCTCAAGTTCATTATGCACAGGCGGCGTTACAGTGCCTTCAAGTCCAAAGCCGAAATTAGCCTTAACGAATACATTTTGATACGTATAGTTGGGAGCAGCTGGATCTCCCGATGCATCAAGCCATTCCACAAATTCTACAGGCGGTGTACCGGTGCGCACAAGATGGTTTCCCGGAGCTCCGGATGCGACAATCGCAAGAAGCGTTTTCGCCATACCGGTGTAGGATTCGTAAACTGTGTACACTCCCGTTATCGCAGGCGGCGCAGATCCAGCCAAGGTGAGTTCACCTCCGTTCAGATTGTAGGAAGCCCGCATCCTGTTTATGTGTTTTTTCTCTGTAGGAGTTGAATTGAAGTCAAAGAACTTCAAGCCAGCAGGCGGCGGAGTAAGGTCCAAAGTATTTCTTTCCACCCAAGCGCTGTCTCCTATGTAGTTGTGCGCCCTTAGTTCCACCTCGTACACCTTACCCATCATGAGTTTAAGCGTACAAGACTCCGAGCCGTACGCAAGGTTTCCTTCGTGCCAAATGCCTGAAGCCAAGAAATCATCCGCATTGGTGTCCGTAGATTTGAAACCGTATATTTTCTCGTCCGCGGGGTTGAACGTCGCTCCGTCATCTGAAGAAGGTTTCAGTTTAAGTTCGTAGTTGGTCTCGTATTTCGCACGTTTCCATGTGAGTTTTGTATAGTAATAGCCCGGCTCTTTATCCTCGCTATCATTCACAAGATACGCCCTAAACTCTTCTGGCGCTGTAGGAGCTTTCTGCAGAACGTCGAGCGGGTTCGGGGTAATAGAGTAGACAAGATCCATTCCCGGAAACACCACAAGTTCCTCGATGTAAGAGCCTATCGGAACGAACGGAGGCTCAGGAGCAACTCCCGTTCTAAAGAAAACCATGCGAAAATCGTATGCGCCTGCATTCAGCGTTATTTTTCCGTTGGGAGAAACCGTTTCCGTTTCGTAAGTGAAAGGAAATGTACCTGTGGTCGCAGTCCTATCATACTTACAGTCAGTGTGGATTGTTTTTTCCGTTCCGTCATTGTCCGTATATTTTTCTATGAGAGTTCCCGAATATGCGTTGTATATTCCGATCTCGTAGTGGGAGCATTTTCCCAAATCGTCTTTTACAGCTCCAGATACTTTTACAGTTGCAGGAGTGGTAAGACCGTCGGTGGACATCTTGAACGTGGCAGTTCCGTTGGAGTTTGAAATATCCACTGTACAGTGTCCCTGAAGCACGGGCTTAAAAGGAGCAGTGCCAGTGTAATCCTTGTAGGCTGTAAGAGTTAAATCCCACACTCCGGCTCCAAGGTTCTGTGAAAACGTTGAAGGATTACCGGGCGAGTGAGTCAAACCAACAGTAAGAGCACCAGTTCCCGTCTTAGGTAATACCCTTCCTGCGTTTGAAACACCTGAAAGTATGAATGTAAGATCAGTATTATCCAACCCGATATGCGAACTTGGCATTATAGTTCGCGAGGCGGGATTTTTCGCCTGTTCTATCATACGAGCCCAGTCGGTCGGTATGTCCGAAACGGAAAATGTTACAGTGCTTTCGGCGTTTCCGTCATCCGCAACCCTTCCCATCAAGCCGTTTTGGCAGCCCGCAAGAACGAACGCAAAAACAGCCGACAAGATAAAAAGCGTTTTCTTAAATCTCATAGTATCCTCCTCTGAAGATTTAATACGGCATCAAAGCACGCAAATGCTCAAAATCCGATGCCTTTATATATTCAGACCGAAACATCAGTCTGTTGCGTACAACACAATGACCGCGCTGTCGGAATACGGTTTTCCGTTTTTCTCAACGGTCAGCAAAATCTCGTACAGACGGCTTTTACCGGGTGCGGCTAAAACCGCCGCATAAAGGTCTGTATTGGGAATGTACAGGCTGAGCCTCATGCCCGTATTTTCGATGTATGCATTTTTTCCGCCCACATCAGTTATTTTCCATGAGTAGTTTTCGCCGCCCATAGGAGCGGTAAGGACAAGCGTGTGGTCAATCCTGACTTTATAAAACTCATTCAGCATAAGATGGGCTTTTCCGGAAGACAAAATGTCCGATGAAACTGCCGGAGCTTTTTCAAAATGGCTGTTGTAGTCGGAAAGCACATCGAAAGGACTCTTGCACGAAGAAAAGAGAAAAACAAAAAGTATCGCAGAAAAAAGACAAGTCCGCCGCGTTTTCACAACGCTTTTCCCCCTTTCGTAGTTTTTTCCTTAAAATCTATCCGTCCGCCTATGCTTATTTCGGGAAACAGATTCCATGTCGAGTCGTAATCGAGCGCAACGGAAAACGTCACGAATCTAACAGTGATGCCCGTGGTTATCCTTCCGCCCAAAGAAAAAAATGGTTTTGATGCGGCGACTTTCGGATGGGAAATAAACCCCACCCTTCCCGAAAGAGAAACTTCCTCGAACAAAACGGCATAGCCGTTTCTATCAAGGACGACCTCGATGCCCACCGGAGCATACGCCTCAAAAAGCCACAGGAACGGAGGCGAAATCTCGTTACCGCTAAAGTCCTCGTAATGGCTCGGAAAATCCTTTTTGGGAAGAGCCATTTTCGCTCTAACTCCCGCACCTATGTACAAAGGAGAAGTCAAGAACGAATTTCTGTAACCTGCGTCAAGTCCAAAAAGATATTTGAAATTGGTCTTTTCAGGCTGCAAAAATCCTGAAAGAGCCGAAACGGAAAGAAAATGCGTCTTCTCAGTTTTTAGAGCCGTCTTGAACGAACTTGAATTTCCGCCGTTTTCAGAGTTTTCGCCGTCGCCTTGGCCATCGGAAGAACCTTCTCCGCCTCCGACATTTTCTCCGCCGTATTTTATTTTATGAACGGAACCATCAGCGCAACCTGCAAAAACTGCGTTTTCTTTTCTGCAAAAAGCAAAATCCGTTATCTCTGCGTTTTCCGCTTCGGGAAGCCGCATATTCCCTATCGGCTTTTTTGATTTTATGCTGTACACGACTATTTCGTTGTTTTCGTTCAGAACCGAAACTCTGTCCGAATTCCTAAGCGGCTTTAAAAGCCGTACAGCACTTTCAGTATCAACGACAATTTTTTTCCGTCCTTTTATGTCGGAAACCCTAAAAGAATGTTCGTCTTCCATGCTTACAAGTCTTCCGTCCGACGTAAAAAAAAGCGGAATGTCACTTTTCATGTATACGTTTTCGATGCTTGCCATGCGGGCGTATGTGGCGCAGTCCCAGACAATCGCCTCTCCGTCTTCCGAAACGGAAACAAGGTGTTTTTCGTCGTTGCTGAACGAAAGGTTTTTTATGGCGGAATTATGCCCTTTTAGGCTAACGGTGAACATAGTCTGCGTGAAGCGCAATTTAAAATACAGCTGAATAGAAAAATCTGAACACGCCGACGCTATGTAGTTCGTCCTGTTGCTGAACGCAGTGGCGACAATCGTCTTTCCTTTTGCATAATCGCTTAATAAATACGACTCTGTTTTTTCGTAAGACTTTTTGCCTGACGCCGCCCGCTTGTAAAGCAGAAAATTTCCGCCGTCTGTCATCGAAACAAGAAGTTCCCCGTTCCGTTCCTTGCTGAAAACACTTCGGTTTACATTTTTTTCGTCGATTGTAACTATGCTTGCATAGGAAGAGGTTTTGAATGCCGAAAGAAAATCCTCTGTGGCGACAGAAAGAACGCTGTCGTCTGCATTCAGCGAAAGGACTTTTACGGGTTTTTCAAGTTTTACGACCTGTGCCGAAAGCAAAGCGGAGCAGAAAAGAAACTGCATGAATATAAACACACTGAATATTTTAGGAATGGCTGATTTCATATTTCTCAAAATCCAATGACTCCGGAATACAAAATCACCGCATGATGAAATGAAGATATTCCGATCGAGGAATCGAGGAATCGAGGAATCGAGGAATCGAGGAATCGAGGAATCGAGGAATCGAGTTTTCCACGATGAATAACGCAATGTCAAGCGTTTTTTTTACATCGTGAATATTTCGTAAATATTTTGATAAATTGCCTTTCCAAGTTTCCATGATTTTTTTTATGTTATATCCTTTGATAAGAAAATACAATAAAAATCATATAAATTACAGAATATTATAAATCGTATAGAAGAAATGTTTCGTCCACTCTCATAAAAAAACTAAATGCCACAACGCTAAAAATCGATTTTTCCATCCGATTAGGTTTTCATTTTATTGAAAACAAAGATTTTGTGATTTTGTCGTTTTGTCGTAAGGCTAAACACAACAAAAAGTGTGCCAAAAGATTGTTTTCCCTTAAATCGCCGATTTTTGCACAAAATCCCAAAATCTTATTTCCAAGAAAGCCGCAAAACGAGAGATTGACGAAAACACACCGATTCGCTATTATATTTTTCCGATACGCATCAATTTTTGAATATGGAGGAAGACCATGGCAGGAGCAAGTAAAAACTCTCGTACCACTGTTGCCACACAGAAATTCATCTGCCCGGATTGCAGCGGTGAAATTATCATGAAGACATTGTATGAAGGTGGACGCCTTAAAAATATCGCAGAATGCTCAAAATGTAAGCGTGTTGAAAGACGGCCAAAGGACTTCAAATAACTTCAATTTACTAAAAAGACCATCTAAAACGATGGTCTTTTTTTTACGATATGTCAAAAATCAATATTTAGCCCGGCTGGAAAGATTCCGCCAGTCATCCAGTTGCCTTTGGATAAGTTCCCTTCCCTCGTTCAGAATCGCAGTTTCCTCTTCCTTGTTTTTCGGGGCGGCAAAAACTTTCAGCACCTTAACCCTGTAACAGCCGTTTTTAAGTTTTGTTGTTATGTTCTTTAAATCACGAAGTTCGTAGCCGCCGTCCAAGGCGCACACCGCAACCGGAAGTCCCGCCGCTTCGTTCAGTTTCCTGAATCCTGCAGAATAGAATTTTCCCACGTTTCCGTCCCTGGTCCTTGTTCCCTCCGGAAAAATTATAGGAATCTGCCCTCTAATGAGCGCCCTTTTTCCGAATTCCTCGATTGTCTTCATAGCGACTATGGGGCTTCCCTTCCTTGGAATCATGCAATGCTCATGAGAACGCAGCATTTCCGAAACAAGCGGAATGTGCCTTGAAAGATTGTCTTTTGCCACGAATCTCACGTCCCTTTCCCTGAAAAAATTCATGAACGCCGGAATGTCAAGAAGGCTCTGATGGTTGGAAATTATCGTAAACTTTTCGGGAAGGATTTTTTTTGTCTCATCGTAGCCGAAAAAATGAAAATTCCTGTAACATTCAAGTATCGCAAATACACGCGGCGCAAGGATTTTCACGATATAATCGGAAATTCTTACACTCCATTTTTTGTTCAGCGGATACGCAAATATATTCAATATTGAAGCCGGAATCACCGAGCCGAAAAGGCATAAAAGAGTTATGAAACTATACATTGGAATCTCCTTGCGATGCTGAACTCGTCAATTCTATATATAAAAAAATGCGATGTCAAATGCGATTTTTCAATCAAAAATAAAATCGGAAACTTTTTCGGCGATTTTTTCTATTGAATCATAAATTTTCTTACATTCGCCGACCCCCTGGATGAACAATGAGCCGTAAGGTTTTCCATAAAGGCGGCGATCAAGAGCCACCACAGCCCCCCTGTCGTCTCCGCGCCTAAGAAGCCTCCCTACTCCCTGCCTGAACTTTATTATCGCCTCAGGCAGGCTTAGTTCCATGAACGACGAGCCGCCTTTTTTTTGGATTGCCTCGGCTCTTGCGGTGAACACAGGATCATTCGGGACGGAAAAAGGAAGTTTTACAATTATGACCTGCGAAAGAGATTTTCCGGGAACGTCAACCCCCTGCCAAAACGAATCCGTGGCAAAAAGAACGCTTTTTTCATCTTTCTTGAAAACGCCCAAAAGCCTTGCGTTGTCGTCTCTGCCTTGACGCAAAATCATTCCGTCAAAATTATCGGAAAGCCGCCTTTGTGCAAAATCGTATGCGCTTTTTAAAGAATCGTACGAAGTAAAAAGGACAAGGGTTCTTCCGTCCGCCGCGCGGATAAGTTTTACTATTGCGGCTTCAATCCAAGGCTGGAATCTTGCATCGTCGGGGAACGGAGCATCGGAAGGGACGGCAAAAAGCATATTTTTTTCGGACATGAACGGAGAAGGAAAAAAGCCCGTAAGAACCCGCTCTTTTTCCGCAAACGAAACGCCCGTCCTTCTCATCCAGTAGCCAAAATCCGAGCCCGTTCTTAGCGTCGCTGACGTGCATACAACGCTGTCCATCGGCTCAAAAACTCCGCTGTTCATAAGGCTTCCTATTTCAAGCGGCGTCTTATTGAATATTACGTAAAGCGGATTTTCGCCTTCTCTTGAAAAATCTGCGTAAACCATCTTCTTCTGAATCCAAAAAACGGCTTCCTTTTTTTCATCCCACTTTGAAAAATCGTTCAAAAGCACGCAAACATCCTCCAGCCTGCGGAGAATCAGTTTTGTCTCCCAAAATACCGGAATCTCCCTGTCGCCTTCGGGAACGCCGTCCATAATTTCCCTTGCGATTGCGGAAAGATTTCCCACGCTTTTTGAAAGTGTCGATGCAAGCGAAAGCACAGCCGAAAATCCCCGGAAAGTGGAATCGCAAAGCCGAATACTGTATTTTTCCTCAAGAAGATCAAGAGAAGCGGTCTCAAGATTTACGATGTCGTTTTTTATTCGGTTTACGCACTCGGAAATTTCTATCATCCTTTCCTCCGATGAAGAAAGAAGCGAAAGAGTGCAAAGATAGCCGCTTTCCGACGACTTTCGTTTTCTGTAAAGCGCGCTCAGCTGCCTGATAAGTTTAAACCTGCTGAAAGCCTCGCTGAAAAAACTTGTCGCCGCGCTTTCTATTCCGTGGGCTTCGTCAAAAATTATGTGCTTGTACGGCGGAAGTACAGCCGCATCCTCGTAGGAGCCTGAACTGAGCCTTGCCTCTATGTCCGCAAAAAGAAGATGGTGGTTCACCACGACTATGCTTGCAGATGCCGCCTCTTTTTTCATCTTCATCACAAAACATTCAGCATAGAACGGGCAGCGGTGTCCCATGCAAGCGTCGCTTTCGGAATTTATGCGCGTCCATATACTTTCAGGCGGAACAAAAGGAAGATCGCTTCTGCTTCCGCTTTCGGATTTTTCAACCCAGTCGGAAAGATTTTCCATTATGTCGGCATCGTCAAAAAGTTCCCTTTGTGAAACGACATCGAAAAATCGCCTTTTGCACACAAAATTTTGCCTTCCCTTCACAAGAACGTGCTTTACTTTCTTGGAAATTATTTTTTCCGCCATGGGAATATCTTTTTCGCAAAGCTGCTGCTGAAGGTTTATCGTGCCTGTAGAAATCACCACGCGCCTGTTGTTTTCCGTCGCCCAAAGCATAGCGGGAATCAGGTACGCATAGGATTTCCCGACACCGGTTCCCGCCTCAAAAACGCCAATCCCGTTTTCGTCGAAGGTGTTAGCTATCTTTTCAAGAAGTTTTATCTGAGCGGGGCGTTCCTCAAACGAATCGGAAATTCTGGACAACTCGCCGCCAGCGCAGAGACAGCCCGCCGAAAGATTTCCTATCATTTTGATTTTTTCATTGGGCGAAGGCTCTTTGACGACCAAAACTTTTTTCAAGTCCCTGTCTATGACATAAAAACCAAGACGATTTTCTTCATCCTCAAAAACAATCTCGTCCTGAAAAGGAAAAACAAGTTTTCCGTCCGGACGGCAATTAATCAGCACCGAAAATTCCCGTTCCTCGCCGCTTGCAAAAGGATTTTCATTTTTATAGAAGATTTCGCTCACGCTGGAAACAAGCCCCGCCGAATCGGTCTTTCCAAAAAAGAAAAATTCTTTTTCGGACAGCGACGAGATTTGTAAAGCCATGGAATTTATAACTTCATGCGAAAAATAAAGCCTGATATCCTTTTCGTCCATAAAACCAACAAAATCGAAAAAAAAAGGGCTGTCGCAAAAGTCGGCACTTTTTCGACAGCCCAGTACGCATCTCCTACGGGAATTGAACCCATGTTGTCGGGATGAAAACCCGATGTCCTAACCACTAGACGAAGGAGACATATCGGAAAAATCCGATGGTGAGGAATATATAACCAATCGGAGTTTTAGTCAATAGCATAAAAAAATGAAAACTCAAAAACAAAATATTTAAGGTCAGACCTTCATGTCGAACTTTGAGACAAGTTTTTCGTGCAACGCCTTCAATCCGGCATCCTCCAAGCCCAGTTTCTGCGCAGACACAACATCGCTCATGGATTTTTCGTACTGCCCCAGTTCATAATACGCCGCCGCCCTCCTGTAGAAAGTGTGCGACTGATATTCGTTCAGCGAAAGCGACCTTGAAAAACACTCCACCGCCTTTTCGTACTGGTGCCTTATGGCAAACACGATTCCCTCATAATAAATGGAACGAAAATTGTTGTTGTCAAGTTCAAACGACTGATGGAAGTCATTCACCGCATTTTCATAGTCGTTTTTCGAAAAAAACGCCATTCCCCTGTGCTTGTGAATCACGGAAAGAACAACGTTGTTCGGCTTCGGTTTTGACTCTATTATCTTGGTGTATATGAAAATCGCAGAATCCAAGTCGCCTTCGTTGTGCGAATGAATCGCTTGGAGCAGAAGTTCGTCTATCGTCCCGGCGACATACGGATTTACACGCTCTATCGAAGAATCTTCGCCGGATTTTTTATTTTCCTCGGAAATGCACGGAAAATCGTCAGCTATTTTATAGAAACTTCGCCGCCTTTTAGTCAATTCCGTCTGCAACTTTTTCTGATAATCCCTGATTTCCTGAAAAATTATGTCCGCAAGGCTAAGAGAAGCGTTTATCGAAGCAAGTTTTCGTCTAAGCGGAAGATCAAACGGCGTGAACTCCGTTTTGTATATCAGTTCATGCTCGACTTCCGCCCATGCATCCTGAAGAATCGTCCTTATCTGAATCTCGCATACAAGACCGTCGGGAATCTCAAGACCTGAAATATTTTCGGGCATGCAAGATTCCGGAATGGATACAAGCACATGAACGGACTCGTAGCCGAATTGGCTGAAACTTTGGTCCGCACCTTTGACCTCAACTTCCTTTACGTCAAAAAGAGACTGAAGTTGCTCCCGAACAGACGAAATGTCCTCAAGAAAAGCGCATATGACTCTTATGCCCATCATGTCGGTAAGGCAGACTAAAATATCGGAGTTTGCCGCCTCGTCGGGTTTCTGTCTCAAAAGCTTTTTGTAGTAACTTTGAAAACTTTTTATCCTGGACTTATATGTAGGCTGCGATGAAAGCCGGATATTTTCCGAAAGAACATTTTTGATATTGTCCATTATCTTATCAAGATATGGGGTGTAATTTTCATATATGTTTTTTATCTTTAATTTTGACGGAATCTTCATACCAAGTTTCAATCCATATAAACTCTAATTGAACGATTAATAAAAAAAGGACACCGTAACAGTGTCCTTTTTTTATCTTTCAGCAAGATGAAAAATTATCTTTCCTCGCCAGTCTGTGAAGAACCGTAACTTGGCTCCAAGTTTTCAGTGAAACTGTCTTCAGTAGCAAGCTTAGCCTTCTCAAGATAGCGATTTACCTGCGTTTCGCCAAAGCGAGCCATTGAAGCGGCCTGTCGATCGCCTTCCTTCTTTTTGATGATTCCCCAAAGGTCTTCATCAGCGATGTCTCGTTCTGAAATAAGAAGTGCTTTGTCATAGATAACACGAACATCCTTGAAATATCCGATATAGTCACCGCCATCCCAGCTTGCATCTCGTGTAATCTGGAAACCAGCAAACTTAACAAACGGAAGTCCTCTTGGGTAGATAGGATAAACCCTGATTTCTCGTCTTCTTATGTCGGAAATGTACTGCGGATTGTTCCATGTAAGGTTCTTCCAGCCGTCAAACATAAGATAACCCATGAAATATCTGCGTTCAATGTTATCGTTGTCTTTGAGCAAGACGAAAAGTCCTTCAGGGAAGTTCATACCCATTGTCGTAACAGCGATGGATTTGATAGTTCCTACATTTTTAAGAACACCGTAGCCGTCTTCGAAAAGCGTTTTTTTGCTCGCCTTTTCTTCATCAGTCTGTGGCTGTCTTTTTCCATTTTCATCGGCAGAAGCCAATTCTTCGTATGCAGGAATATCAAACGGAGGTCTGATATAAGCATGAGAATTCGCATTCCATGTAGGGAAAACAATCCTGACACCCATTACATTCTTTCCTGCGAACGGCTGGTTGGATTCACTTCTTACAGGTGCGGCAACAACCGTAGAAAGACCCGAACTCCTGATCGAGCGTGCAGAAGAATTGAGAGTAACCTCCCATTCCGGCAACGCAAGCGAGGATTTCATAAGGTCTTTCTGCTCCGGAGTGAACGTAGCACCTGCAGCAGTTGAGAAATCCATGACAGTGTGCTTGTTCTGGGTTGGATTTCCTTCCTGATCTGCGACACAGTCTGCCTCAAGCAATGTAAAATCAATCAACGTAGATTCATCGGCAGAAACCGTGAATCCTGCAAGCAGCATTACAGCCGCTGCAAACAATAAAGTCCTCTTCATCTTTGAAGCTCCTTTAAACAAATTCGATGTAGCCTTGATAAAGATATTATCTCTTAACCGACTATTTTTGTCAACGCTTTTAATAAAATCTTTGAGCGATATTTTTCAAAGATTTTCCGACTTAAAGACAACGCATCAGTATTGAAACGGTGCGTTACCGTCCACAAACAACTCCACTCTCTTTATAGAAGGAAAATTGATTTGTATATTTTTTTTGAAAATATTGATTTTTTTAGAAAAATCCGTACCGTAGTCCGCATAAAGAAAATCCGACGAAAGATTCACATAAAGAACATTATTCCTTTCGAAGCACGAAATAACCTTTGTTTCGGAATTAAAAACAGGAATGCAATGCTCAGATATAGGACCGAGCAAAAGTTCGTCCACAAAATTCCGAATTTTAGAATCCGCCTTGCCGCATTTCAAAAAGCGTTTTTCTATAGAAAGAGATTTCATGTCCGCGGACTCAAAGACGAAGACAGCCTTTTTTCCGGGAACGCCCACCTTCCAAGTCAAAAAGGAAATCAAAAAAGAAAGCGAAAGAACAACGACAAAGACAAAAAATTTTGTGTCGATGTCAAATTTATAGATTTTCATTTTGATGAAGTAAATCCTCTTGAACGCTCAAAGTGCGCAACGAACGCCTGGATGCCATTATATATTCCAAGAGAAGTTTTTTTCAAGTGTTCCGGATTTCTAAGATTCAGTGCCTCCTTTTCATTTGTCACAAAGCCTATTTCTATCAATACGGCAGGCATATTCGTGTTCCGTACGACAAACCATTCTTCCGCCTTTATGCCTCTTGCTTTTGCGCTTGAGCCAATCTGCGAGGTAAGTCCGTCCATTATGAATTTGGACATCAGAATGCTTTCGGTTGTGTATTCTTCCTCCATCATGGAATTTAGTATCGGAAACAAGGATTTGTCGTTGTCGGCGGCGGCTTTGTCTATCACCGTTCGCCTGTAGCCCGGAGAAAGATACCAGACCTCGTAGCCGCTTGCCTTTTTGTCAAGGGATGCGTTCGCATGAATCGACACGTAAAGCACCGCCTCTTTTTCGGCGAGTTTTACTCCGTTTGCTATGTCGGTTCTTTCTCCGAGCGTCAGATACTTGTCGGAATTTCTTGTCATTATTATCTGCTTGTTGGGATAGGCGCGCTTTAACTCATCGTAAAGCATTTTTCCAACGGAAAGGACGGCATCTTTTTCCTGAACCCGGACAGTTTTTCCGTCAATCTTGAAAGTTCCGACAGCACCGGGGTCTTTTCCGCCGTGTCCCGGATCAATGAGTATCGCTCCGATTTTGAACGGACTTTTGTCTCCGCTTTCTTTGAAAAAAAGTTCCACCGTGTCAATAAATTTTTTGCTCACGAAAATCTGCCCGTCTCGGAAAACGGGGCTTTCCACGGAAGAAATCGACGACGAATCGAACAGCACAAGATTTTCGTCCACCCGGAATGAAACTTGATGCCCGTTTTTTTCAAGGATTCCTCCGCCTGAAAGCGTGTCCCAGTAAAGTTCCATCCCGTTTTCTTTGGCTGTCTTAACAAGAGGCAATGTCGCTTCCAAAGAAAATGCGGAAAATTTCATGAAAAACAAAAAAAACAAAAGCACATACAAAAAAATCTTTTTCATTCAATCTCCCATACAGTAATAACTTAATCTTAAACATCGCACATGAAATCAAGGAAGTTTTCCAAAAACTGAAATTTTTGAAAAGCCCGTTTGATTTTACATTTCTTGAACCGAATCCACGACATATAAGACGGCTTGGATTCCGCCTTTAAACAAAGCATTCCAAAATGTTTTCCGCTCGATTTTTTTATGCGTTTTGTTCAGCCTGTCAAAAAGTTCCGCCTCTTCTTTTGCAGTCCTATAGTTCCAGTTTTTTTCGGGAAGTTCAAGGAATTCTTTTATTTCTTCTGGCGCATTTTCCACGACGCTTTGGGAAACATCCATCGTTCCTGACAGTTCAAGTTCCTTGATCTTAGCATAGGCGGAAAAAGCGGAAGGCGGAAAACCTTTTTCATCGGCGGCTTCCTTATCGGAAAGAAAATCGTCGGTGCGACTATTGTTTTTCTGAAGGCGAATCAGGACGGAAGCGGAACTTTTTTCGGCGGCGGCGACAGCCTTTTCGTAATCGTTGGAAAGTGAAATTGAATTTCCGCATTTTTGGACATTGTTCCTTGGAAAATCCACTTCGTCTCCGACTTCCACTGTGCGAGGAAACACATCCTTTACATCAAAAGATTTTTTTTCGCCGAGTTTTTCGATGGAACGGACTTTTCCGGGAATGGAAATCCAGGCTCGTTCCGCACTTACATGAACCGAAGGAATTTCAAACAGTTTGAACGGACTTGAAAAATCTTTTGAATTTTCCAAAGTTTTCGGCGGAACATAGTCAAGCCGAACTCTTTTTTCAAGAAGTTTTTCGGGAACTCGTCCTACTGAAATTTTTATGGCTTCACGTGTCAAAGAAAAATCGGACGAATACGGAAAAGTCCAGCCAGACATGTATCCTCCCGAAAGCCGGGCTGCTATTTCACCTATCTGAGGTCCTTGCGCCGTGTATTTTATGTCGGCTTTTGCAGCTCCTTCGGTAAGATTCAACGCCTTTACTCCCAAAGCGAATGTCGAAATCAGTTCGAGCCGCTTTTTTTCGTCAATGCAAGAAGGAATCGTATGTCCCATCTCGATAAAATACGGCGGATAAAAAATATGCCTGTCGGCAAAGCCAGTTACGGTAAGCGTTCCCTCGTAGACAAGCGCATCTATCGAAAACTCAGGGCCTTCCATATATTCTTCGATTATTATAGTTTTGGTTTGGGAATTATCGAACGCAAGTTTTATAGCGCTGGCGGCTTCCTTTCGGCTTCTTACCATTCTGCAGCCTCGGGCTCCCATGTTGTCCGAAGGCTTTACCACAAACGGAAAAGAAAGTTTTTCAGAAATTTCCATCGCAAGATTAAAGTCGTTACTGACGGAATAAAAACTCGGAGAAGGAACGCCCGCTTTTTGGAAACATTCTCTCATTCTGCTTTTGACGCTTGCGTTCAATGCCGAATCGAAGCTGTGTCCTTTTAGATTGAGTTTTTCCGTAGCGTACGCCACAGATGCGGAAAAATCCGTTCCCGCCGTGAAAATTCCTGAAAGTTTTTTTTCGTTTTTAAGGAACTTTGCAAACTCGTATATGGCTTCTTTTTCCTTCAGGTCGATTTTTTTAAAAGCGTCGCAAAGCGGAACGGCTACGGCAGAAGGATTTGCGTCCACGGAATAGACGAAAAGCCCTTCTTCCTTTGCGGCAAGAATCGAAGGTTTCTGCATTAGGCCTGCGCCCAAAATCAGTATGCTTTCTTTTTGCGGATTGTCTTTTTCCATTTTGGATTCCATTTTTTATTCCTTTCTGCAATAAACTTCGAATGTGTCGCCAAGATGATTCAATTCGCTGTAAAATTGCAGGAACGAAAACATTCCGCTTCCTTTTTTGAAGCCTTTTTTGACTGCCAAAGGAAATCTTTCAGGGTGATGACCGGTTGAGACTATTTTCAGAACCTTGAAACCGAATCGTTTAAGGATTTTTTTTGTCTCGGAAGGTTCCCATATCGAATAATGGTCTTTTGGACTTTGTTCGAAGAAAGTTTCAGTGTTCTTCAATGCTGAAACGCCCTGACCGGACGGTGTTGAAAATGCGAATATTCCGCCTTTTTTAAGTATGGACGAAACCTTTTCAAGGACAGTTTTCAAATCCTTGAAATGTTCTATAACAAACCACATTGAAACTGCGTCAAAACGGCTTAGCCCGAATTCTTTTTCGCTGTCAAAATCGGGGAACTGCGATTTTACGGCTGGAATCAAAAGCGTGTTCTGCACATAGTTCACCGCATCTTGAGAAATGTCCGTACCGAACGGAAGCCATCCTTCGTCCATGGCGGCGGAAAGGAAGGGGCCGTATGCGCAGCCTACATCAAGCAAGGACGGTTTTGACTTTTCTTTTTTTGCGCAAAGAAGATTTATTTCGGACATCCGCCTTAGTCCGCTTTTTTTTATTGAAGCAAAATCTTCAAGATATGTTTTTCCGTATTGATTTTTGTATTCTTCCGCAAAATACTCTTTTTTGTACACGGTTTCTTCCTGCGTGGAAAACGAGATGTATACCATTCCGCAATTTCTGCATCTTCTGAATGTCCTGAACCTTGTGCGAAAAACAACGGAATCTGGCTTTTCCGGAAAAGATGCGCATATCGGACAAAAATATCTTTTTGCGTGCGAAATGCCTTTTACAAAACCGCCGAGGTTTTCTTCGTTCCGTGAAATCACAGCCTCGTTGCTTTGCGTTTTTTTCAAGTCAAGGTATTTTGAATCAAAAGGCTTATCCAAATCCTTTATGTCAAAAAGAGAAAATCCGTATTTTTTTGAAAGTTTTTCATGAAGTTTTGAGACGGGAAACATAAGGACATGCACGCCGGCACTCATCGCCTCGAAAGCTGTAAGTCCGTAGTGAGTCACAACAAGGTCGTACTCGAAAAGTTTTTCCTTTAGATTCGGAACAGGAGAACTCGGTCTTATAACGGTAACCTCAAGACCGCTTTTTTTAAAATATGCCGCAGCTTTTTCGGTGAAACCTGCCGAATCTTCGCCACCGAAACTTATAAGGATTTTTTCGATGCGTTCAACCGCTCTTACTTTTCTGTTTAGCGGACGTTCTATAAATTCGGTTTTACTGACATTGCTTTTTCGCTGAAGCCCGTAGGAAGGAATTATGTCAAGAAGAAAATCTGCGTTTTCGGTGAAAGGAGAGCCTTCGTCAATGGAAAGTACGTTGCCTTTTTTCCACAAATCATGGAAGAATGTTTTTTCCGCAGAAAAAAGGTCTGTAACAATCAGGGAATATTCTTTTTCTTCGGGCAAGTGGCGGACAATCTGAAACGGATTAAAATCCTTGTGCGTCGAAAGAAAATCTGCGACAATCCTTTGCGCTTCTTCAAGTTCTGGATTTTCGGGAACGTAGACAAAGCCCCCGGACTGCCAGGCGGCGGTAAGGCTTCTCCTTAGGTGTCCTGTTCCCTGCCCTCTTTTTATTGACGGAATGAATATTATCGTGTCGCTAACGTCGGGATTTTTTACGGCGCTTAAAATTTGTTCCGTTGTGTAAGGTTCAGGCGGAAATTTTCCCATTGAAAGCCTGTTCACCACGGAAAGCGCTTTTTTGTAGTCGCCCGGAGTGTCGATTGTCGTCCTTAAATCGGGGAACAAAAATCTTGAGGGCGCTTTATAAAAAAGTGAGGAGAATACGTTCTTGTTTCCGTAGAGCGCAGGCCCTACATGCTCATGGTCGTATGCAGAATCCGTGAGTTTTCTTGCTTTCAGCAAAGAAGAGGCTGAAAAAACCTCGACACCCGAACCGTGCGGAAGTCCAGTCCAAGTCATGTAGTCGATTTTTGAGATTCTCGATTGCTTTTCAAATTCCTCGCACAGAAGGTTTGCCGCCTCGTAAAAAAGAAACGGATTGTCGGCAGTGGCACGAAGAACCACCCGGCATTTTATTTTTTCGATAAGAAGGCAATAACGCTCAAGAACATCGTCAAGCGGTCCTGCAAAAATCTCATATCCGCTTTTTTTGCAGATTGGAGCAAGCGTTTCATAGGAATCCTCGTCCGTAGCCACATAATAGAACTCAGCCGGAACTTTCTTCATGGAAGCCAACGTCCATTCAAGCACAGACCTTCCGCCAAGGTCTTTTATTGCTTTTTTTGGAAGCCTTGAAGAAGAAAGCCTACACTGAACGATTACCGCAAGACCTTTGTTTTCGCTTCTCATCTTGACACCACCCAGTTTTCTATCAAAGTTTTTGCATCAGTTTTGAATCTGTACTTGTTCAGTTTGACCCAACGAGCGGCTGTCCTGAACTGAGAGCAAGTTTCTATGAATCCGCTTGACGAATGAAGCAGAAAACCGAAAAAAGACATCGGAGAAACATAGCCGTGGTCGTCCTTGAATTTCGGAAGAATATTTTTTATGTAGAATTTTATGTATGAAAGATCCCGTGTGGAATCAGCCGCCATAGGTCCGTAATTGTACGAAATCTGAAACGAAGGCGAAATCGTTATTTTTTCGCCCCAAAGCCACGCCCGCATCGAAAGGTCTGCGTTCTGCCAATACGGCGATTTTATCGTGTAGTCGAATCCTCCAAGAAGGATAAATTTTTCCCGATTGTAAAGACCTATGTAATCGAACGGATACATTGTAGGGTGTCCTTCGTTTATGTAATTTGCAGGGCTTAGGCAGAATCTCCCCTTTTTGGCTTCGGGCATTATGTTTACAAGCACGCTTTGATTTTCTGAGTCAAAAAGTCTTGGAACAAGGCAATAAGGTTTTTCTTTAGTGAGATTTTCAAGCAAATTCTGATTCAGTATAGTCTGAGAAATGTGAAGGCTGTCCCTAAGCACAAGCACGTATGGCGACGAGACTTCCTCCATGCACATGTTTATAAGTTCCCCGTCGGAACATTCCTGCAAAGGAACGACGAATTTTATGCTGGGATACCTTCGTGAAATTTCTTCAAGATTGAAACTTTCTGCCGTAGGCTCAACAGAGACGATTGATTTAAATCCGCACGAAACAAGGTTATCCAACGCCTGGAATTTCAGATGGTTTCCGTTCGAATTCAGAAGAATCACAGAGACGTTCAATTTCGGAGAAATATCTTCAAGTTTTCCGCCCAAGACAGTCCTGTCTATCTGATGGGCGTTAAAAGTTAAAGGTATAGTATTCATCGCATTTTCCGCACTTTTCGCAATAATTCTTTTTCAGATGGGAAGAAAACTCCCCGTCCGAAACGCTGAAAATCTTTGCAAGGTCTTCGTTGAACGCATTTCCGACAATTTCGCTTTTCAGTTTTTCCCTGCAAGACGGAACTGAACCGTCCACGAAAACGCAAAAATCCCGTCTTAGATGATAGCAGGCGTTCCGTTCCAAAGGCGAAAGGTCTGCGCTTTTCAAGTCGGGAAGAGTTCCGCAAAAAGAAGAATATTTTTGAACAAGGACATTTCCGCCGCTTCCGTTGGATTTTTCGTTCCAATACCGCCAGAAACCTTCAAGTTCGTCTTCGTTCATTGTGTTCCGCACAAACTGAGGATATACCGAACCCGGAAAATATTTTTCGATGAGTTTTACCGCCTGAACCGCCTTGGAAAAACCGTCGCTTCCCGAATGGATTTTCCTGAATCCTTCATCGCTGAACGAATCTATGCGCACTATCCATGTGATTCGCCCGATGCCAAAAGAATTCCAGCCTTTTTTTTCATCGGAAATTTTTCGCAACGCCATGCAAAGTTCTTCGGTTACATAAAAACCGTCCGTTTCGATAAGAAGACTTAAACCCGAAAACGAAAGGGCTTTGTCCGCAAAATCAATAAAATCCGGGTGGCACAAAGGTTCTCCAAAAAGGTTCGGATTCACGACCGCTTCTTCCGAAAAATCGGATATTTTTTTTAGAAGAAGAGAATAATTTTCCTTGCTCATGAAAGTTTTTTCTTCGCCGAACATTTCCTTTGGCTCGTAGACGCTTGTGTAGTTTGCGGCTGCGGAAATCTGTATGTTGTAATACGATGGAACATTTTTGTAGACTTCGCTTGATTTTTTCACAAAATCGATTATTTCGGCGGAAGAAAGAGACGAAGGCTCTTTTCCGGCAATTTTTTCGAACAACGAAACGGACGAAAGAAAATTCGTCTTTGTTCCTGCATCAAAACTAAGGCGCAAAAGTCCCAAATCCTCGTCGGAAACCTCGACTTCTATCTCAAAAGAGTTTATATCGAGTTTTATAAAATCGAATATCGCCGAGCGGGAAATCTCTTTTAATCCCGCCTCCTTTTGGTTTTCCTTGCTTAAAAGCGAAAGAATTTTCAAAGTCCCCCTGTCGATTATCTCCGGGGAAAAACCGTATGGGTATCCGTCGGCGAACGTGTATTCCGCCTTATAGCGCACATGGGTGTCGATAAGAGTTTCTGTGATTTTTTCGTTCAAAAACGGAAGGTCCGCATAAGAATAAACGACTTTTTCGGCATCTTCCCTTTCGCAAAGTTCCGAAAGTTTTTCAAAAAGTCCGGACACGGTAAAAGAATCAAGTCTTTCGATTTTCAAATCCTTGTACGAATCAAAGTCGCTTTCGTTTTTGTATGAAAGGACATAAAGAACAGAATCGGGGATTTTTTTTGCCCATTTCACTGAAAGATCAAAGGAAGAATCGTTTAAAAATCCTTTGTCAAAAATATGACGAGAACGATAATCGGCGAACAAAATCACAAGGGTCTTCATCTCTTATATAATCGGCAATCTGTTGAACAAGTTGAATTGAATGTATAGAATTAATCCATGACAAATATGCTCTTCCCTTCCGAAAAAGTATTTTCCGTCACGGAACTGAACTCCATAATAAAGGAAATTCTTGAGGGAACTTTTCCGACTATAAGACTTGAAGGCGAAATTTCAGGTCTAAAAACGCAGTCTTCGGGACACATATATTTTTCTCTAAAAGATTCATCGTCATTGCTGAGTGCAGTAATGTTCAGGGGAAGCGCACAGCATCTAAGTTTTTTTCCAAAGGACGGAATGAAAGTTCAGGTTTCAGGAAAACTGTCCGTTTATCCTCCTCAAGGTAGATACCAGCTCATAGTCTCAAAAATGAGTCTTGCAGGCGAAGGCGAAATCCTTAAAATGCTTGAGGGACGAAAACGGAAACTTTACGCCGAGGGGCTTTTTGACGAGGAGAGAAAACGTAATCTTCCGCTTTTTCCAAAGACAATAGGAATCGTTACAAGTCCCACCGGAGCCGCGATACGGGATATCCTTCAGATAACAAAAAGACGAAATCCCGGAATATCCGTAGTGATTTTTCCTTCGATGGTGCAGGGAGATGAAGCTGCACGGACAATCGTCCAACAGATAAAGAACGCAAACGCCGCAAAACTCTGTGATGTCCTTATAGTGGGACGAGGAGGCGGCTCGCTTGAAGACCTACTTCCGTTCAGCGAAGAGGAAGTGGTAAGGGCAATCGCCGAAAGCGAAATCCCCGTGGTTTCAGCAGTCGGACACGAGATAGATTGGGCTTTGAGCGATTATGCCGCAGACAAAAGAGCTCCAACTCCGTCCGCCGCCGCAGAACTTGTAGTCCCTCAAAAATCGGACATTCTTAATGAAATAAGGCATGCTCAGGAAGAACTTTCGGTCACAATAAGAAGCAAGATAGAAAAAATACGCCTAATCCTAAAAGGATTTGAACCGGAAGGACTTGAACTGAAATTCCGTTCGATAGAGCAACCGCTCTTACAAAGATTTGACAACGCAAAGGAAAATCTAATCGAAAACATGAATCTAAAGGTGAAAGACACAAGGCTTGTGGTGGAAAACTGCATTTCATTCCTTGAAAGCGCAAGTCCCAAGGCAATCTTTGACCGCGGCTATTCCATGGTCAGGGAAAAAGATTCCGGCACAATAATCCGAAAAAGCAGTCAGGTCAAAAAGGGAAGCCTGATAGAAATATTTCCGTCACAAGGCAGAATAGAAGCGCTCGTTAGCGAGACAGAAAAACAGGAGTAATTCATGGCAAACTTTGAAGAAAATCTATCGAAACTCGAAGGTCTTACACAGGACATAAAAAGAAGCGACATTTCGCTGGAAGATGCGCTCAAGGATTTTGAGGAAGGCATAAAAATTGCCAAAACGCTCGAAAAAGAAATAGACAGGATAGAAGGAAAGATTCAGATTCTTATGAACCAGCCTGCAAAAGAAAACGATCTCCATGCAGAACTTGACCTTTTTTCAGGAGTGGATTCTGACGGGACTTCCGGAAGTCCGATAGAAGGCTTACGGCAATGAGCTTAAAAAATCCGGTAAAAGCACTTAACGCAGATGTCGCAAGGAAAATCGCGGCGGGCGAGGTCATAGACCGCCCGAATGCCGTGGTCCGTGAACTTATGGATAACGCCATAGATTCCGGTGCGGACAACATAACTGTCGAGATTACCGGAGGCGGAATCGAAAAAATCCGCATTGTCGATAACGGCTCAGGGCTAACAAAAGACGACCTTTCCGCTTGCGCCCGCCCGCATTCCACAAGCAAGATTTCAAGAGAGGAAGATCTCCTGAAACTTTCTACGCTCGGCTTCAGGGGCGAGGCATTGGCATCAATTGCAAGCGTTACACGGCTTTCGATTCAGTCCGGCGGCTGGAAAATGCGCGCTTCCATCACGGAAGACCACATCATTGAAAAAATCCCCGAATACGAAGGAACGATTGTTCAGGCAGAAGGACTTTTCGAAAATTTTCCTGCCCGAAGACTTTTTCTAAAACGGCCGGCGACAGAAGGCGCGCTTTGCAAGAACACTTTCATCGAAAAAAGCCTTCCGCATCCTGAAAGAGCGTTCAGGTTTGTTTCCGACGGAGAGGTAAAACTCGACCTTCCCAAAGGGCAGTCGCTTAAAGAAAGATTTCTTTCAGCAATGCAGATAAAAGAAAGCCCTTCTCTTTTTTATCAGGTTGACGGAAAATCGTCCTTAAAAGATAACTGCTGGTCATTCAAAATAATAATCGGAGAACCCGGCGTTCGGCGTGCAAACAAAAAAGATATAAGCATATTTGTGAACGACAGGAAAATTCAAGAATACGCATTGGTGCAAGCCATCGAATACGGCGGACAGGGCTATTTTCCAAACGGAAGTTTTCCAGTGGCGGCGGCGTTCATACAGATAGATCCCGCTCTTGTCGATTTCAACATACACCCCGCAAAAAAAGAAGTGAAATTCAAAGACATTTCGTCGCTCCATCACGGAATAAGTTCCACGCTCCGCTCTTTTTTTTCAAGCCACTTGGGACTCTCTCTAAAAAACGAAGAAACTGAAGAAGAAAAACCTCGAACTTTCTTTTCCCCGAACGAAAAAAAAGACGCATGGAATGAAATTCCGTTTTTTAAAGAGCGGACGGAAGAAAACCGTTCCACTAAAAACGAAACTTTTTCGCTGCGGGAAAGATTTTTCGACAGGCCTTCTTCATCGATGAATCCGTTCATCAATCCGTCGCAAAAAAAAGAGGCGTTCAAAAGCAGGGGCGATGCGGAAAGTTTCGATATATTTTCCAAAACGGAAAAAATGATTGAAAACTACACAAAAAAAGAGGCGACTTTGAACATAGCCGAAAATCCGCCCGCATATTCTTCGTCGCCCAAAAACGATTCAATTGACGACTTTCATTTTTTGGGAAGCGCACTCGGAACTTTCATAGTGGCTGAAAAAAACAATGTCCTTTACATAATCGACAAGCACGCCGCCCACGAACGAATGATTTTCGACAGCATTATGGAAAATCAGGGAAAATTTCAGAGCCTTCTGATTCCCTACGAAATCGAAACAAAAGACGAAGCGGAAGACAGATACATGGAATCCATCTCAGGCGAACTTGAAAAAATAGGATTCAAATGCAAAAACGCAGGAGACGGAAAATGGGAATTTTCCACTCTGAACGAAAGATGGAAAGGCTCGGAAGAAGACCTTGAGCATGCAATTTTCGACAAAAAGGTCGCCCCTAAGGACATAATCTATTCGATGGCGGCAATGACTGCCTGCAAGGCAGCCGTAAAAGACGGCTGGACTTTGCTCGACAGCACCGCCGAAGAAATCGCACGGGGCGCTTTATCCTTAAAAGACCCGCATTGTCCGCACGGAAGACCATGTTATTTTTCCCTTACAAGAGAAAAACTTTTCAGCCTTGTCCGCAGAACGGAATAGAAAAACATTCCGTCCATTCGCTTCTCTGCGGTCTTTTTCGTTACCTTATCTGTGAAAGAAGAGCGTCTATCTCGCCTGTCCTGTAGCCCGGATTTTTTGCCTTCACCTGCTCAAAATACGCCTCAGCCATGTGATTGTCGTTCAACGCCATGCAGACCTTTCCCAATTCTATGTAGCCGTCCCAATATTTTGCGTCCTGCCTCAAAAGTTCAGTGTACGTGGTTTTAGCGTTGTCGAACTGCTTGTCGCTTGCGAACGCCTGAGCCAAATTGTAGCGGACATCGTTGTTTTTGGGTTCAAGCTGAAGCGCGTTCTGGAAATACAGAATGGCGTTCGGATAATCTTTCTTAGAAAGATATGCGCTTCCAAGATTATTGTTCGCCTCGAAATTCTTTGAATCCTGAGAAAAAGCCTTCTTGAAAAGCGAAAGAGCCGTATCGATGTCTGGCGGATTCAAATTCATGTACATTACGCCAAGATTTATCTGTGTTTTAAGATGGTTTGGATTCAGCGTAAGGACTTCCGCATACCGGGCGATGGCATCGCTCGTCTTTCCGGTTTTCTCGCAAAGAAGGGCGTAGTTGTAGACTATATTCACCCGCGCGTTTCTGTCCTTTAGGGAATCACTTGAATCGTATGCTTTTTTTGCGTAAGAAAGCGCATCGTCCATCTTTTTCTGTTCGAAAAGAACCGTAGAAAGGTTGTAGTGCGTAAGCGGATCGCTTTGCCCGGACGGAAGAAGCGCAAGGGATTTTCTAAACGATTCCTCAGCAAGCGGATAATTTCCCGTCTGAAAATATACAGAACCGAGTTCCTGAAGAGCCGCCCTGTTCACGTTGTTGAGGCTTACCACCTTCTGGTATGCGGCTATGGCGTTCTGATATTCCCCAAGCTGAACAAGCACCCTTCCTTCCTCAAGATACGCCTTTTCGTACCTTGGGTCTATGTCGTGAGCCTTTATGAACTCCGCCTTTGCAGCTTTTTTGTCGTTCAATTTAAGGTTCGTAAGCCCAAGATTGTATCGAGCAGGCGCAAAACTGCTGTTCTGTTGCGCCGCCGAGGAAAACGCAGCCTTTGCCTCCGCATATTTTTTGAGCATATACTGAGACCTTCCAAGATTGTAATAATATTCGTGGTTCTTGTTGTCGCCGCTTATCGCCTTTGTAAAATATTCCGCAGCCTTCTGGTAATCCTTTTTTGCCATCGCATCCTGACCGAGAATATAGTTCGCAACCGGATTTTTCGCATCCTTTTCGACCGCCTTGTTCGCATACTCCAACGCCTTTTCCTGAAGAAGTTTTTTCTCCTCCTGTGAAGCGGCTTTTTCGGAAGCAGCCTGCATCAATGACGCTATCTCAGAATATTTTGAGGCGGAAAAATTAGGCTCTCCGTCGGAAACCGGAAGAAGTTTTTCTACATCCATAAAGTGCGAAAGGGCAGCCTTTATGTTCCCGGAATTCAAAGCGGCTTTTCCCTGCTGAATGTCGTCATTCACTGCAAGAATCTCTTTTTTAAGCTGGGCGTTCTTTTTTGCAAGAGTTTCCTCTTCCGCCTTTCGTTTTGCCTCCTCAGCCTTTCGCCTCTCTTCCTGAGCCTTCTGTTCCGCTTTTCGTTCCGCCTCTTCAATGGTTCGCTTTTCGTCCTCGATTTTCTGACGCATAAGCTGCTGTTCCTGCTGTTTTTGCTGCTGACGGACCAAATCTTCCATCACTTTCCGGCTTCCTTCCGCCGCCTTGCTGTTCTTTGCCATCTCATCTTTCATGGAATCTAAGGAAGACTTCATGACTTCAGTAAGGTTTTCCGCATCCACATTCGAACCGGAAGTCCTTTCCGATGAAGGCTCGCTTCCGTCTTTGAGCGAAAGAATTCTGTCCAGAAGTTCCAACGCCTCTTTGTCATTTCTGTTTTTTATCAGAATCTCGTCAAGTTTGTCCAAGGCTCTGTCGTATTCGCCCCTTTCGATATACGTTTTTACAAGAGCCACAGTGTTATTCCGCTCGGAATTTCCAAACCGAACCGAACATGTACGAAAAAGAAGGAGCAATATCAATAAAACTGCAACAGCCGCCCCTCCTCCGATAAAAATCTTCTGTTTTCCCGTGAGATTTCCGAACATCCCTTTTTTTTCATTAGAATTAAAATCGTTTTCCATTTTTTTCTCCCAAAACAAAACCGTTGTAAAAATTATTATTTTCTTCGAATGAACGGATTTTTAATCCAGTTCCGATTCATAATCGTATTCTATAACGTCTTCAGCCCCTGCCGTCATGTTCATAGAATCTGTCTGCTGCAAAGAATTCGCGACATCCTCAAGAAGTTTCCGCCGCCTTTCAGCCTCGCGCGCCATTTCAGCTTTTCTTGCCTCTTCCTCGGCGGCACGTTTTTTTGCAAGTTCCGCCTGTATTCGGGCGTTTTCTTCCATAAGCCTTGCGTTTTCCTCAGCCTGACGTTTTTCTTCCTGCGCCATGAAAACAAGCTGCTCTTCAAGATACGAGATGAGTTTTCGGATTTTGCCCGACTGGCTGTCGCCCGGAACGGAACGCAAATAATCCTTGTAGTCCGACAAAGCTTTGTTGTATTCCCGTTCGGAAAGATAAGTGTTCGCCCTGTTCAAAAGAGCCGGATAAAAATCGGGCGAGACCGCCAACGCCAAAGAAAAGCAACTTTCCGCCTTGGAATAGTCGCCCTTTGCGTAGGCGACGTTCCCTTCATTGAAGCAGATTATTTTCTTGTTTGAAGACGAATCCTGCATTCCCCTTTCGAACGCATCGAAAGCCTTTTCATAATCCCCGTTCTGATAGTAGGAAAGCCCAAGAAAGTTGTATGTGTCTCTGGTGATGTTTCCTTCAAGGATTTCTTTTTCGAGGGAAACGATTGCCTCCCTAGACCTGTTAGACTTGAAAAGCCGTTCTCCTTCGGTTTCCGAAAAGCCGCTAAGCCCCGAAAACCAAAGCGCTTGAAAAGCAATTATAAAAATAACTCTCTTACTCATGCGCCAATTTTACCAACAAGCAAGACTTTTGAAAACATAGTAAAATGCATAAAAATTACACGGAAAATTTGTTTAAGTCCGTGCATAAAACTCATACCTTAAACTTGCGCACTTCATTTGCAAGATTTTCTATACTCGTCTTATTCTTTCGGGTGATTTCATTCACTTCTTCTACCGCACAAGTTATTTGTTCCGCGCCGGAAGCGATTTCGTTCATGCTGCCGGTAGTATTTCTCGTTATTTCCGAAAGCCTCTGCATTTCAACGGCAATTTGCTTTCCGCCTGCAAGCATTTCGGAAGCGCCGGCTTTTACCTCGCCCGTAATTTCATTTATCTTTTTGATTGAATCGATTACATATCTTCCGTTTCTATCCTGTCCGTGCATCGCTTGAACGATGGAATCCTCTTTTTCCGATATTTTACTGACGGAATTGTATACACCAATAAACGATTGCTCGGCTTTCAATCCCATCTCGGTTAGATTAGAGATAATCTCAGCCGTCTCTTTTATTACAGCTCCTATTCGCTTTCCTTGTGCATTGGATTCCTCCGCAAGTTTTCTGATTTCCGACGCGACGACGGCAAAACCTTTTCCGCTTTCACCGGCATGAGCGGCTTCAATAGCCGCATTCATCGCAAGAAGATTTGTTTGACCTGCAATATTTTGAATAATCTGGCTTGCTTCAAAAAGCGAAACAGATTTTTCCGAAATCCGGGAGACAACTTCATTGGCTGCCTTTGCGCCGTCTTTTCCAACTTTCGTCTGATCATATACGTTTTTTATAAGCTCGTTACTTTCTTCCAAAGTCCGAGTAATCTCTGCGGTATCGTCTACAATCTTCGTAATTGCATTTACGGAAGCTTCTATATGCTCGGATTGAGTTTCAATATCGGAAAACAGACGCATAAGTCTTCCGTTAATCTGTTCTACGGTCGCAGAAGTTTCGGTAACGCCTGCAGCCTGCGAAACGGCTTTTTCTTTTACCGACGAGACATTTCCGCTAATCTGCCTAACGGTCGCTGAAGTCGCTTCCATATTGCCGGATAAATCGGAGCTGACGGCTTCCATTTTTTCAGCCTCGCTTTTCAGCACGCTTATCATCGAACGGCTCTGCTCTATAGCCGTATTGAGATTTTGAATCAGCAATCCGATTTCATCATTTCTTTTGACTTCAAGACTGCCGGTCAAGTCTCCCGAAGCGATTCTTGAAAAAATACCGTCAACCTTTTTAAGATAAGATTTAAGACTGCGGGAAATTATGTAAGCGATGACAAAACATAAAGCAAACAGAATGACTGAAATAAAAATCATATTTTTCAGCATCGAATAAAACAAAGACAAAATTTCGTTCTGCTTTACGATTACACAAAGTTTCCAGCTATAAGAATCGAGAGGAAAACCGTAAGCCTTGCATTTTCCGCCGTCCAAATCGACAAGCGCAGAACCTTTTTCCAATTTTTCGATTACGGAAAATGCGGGAATCCCGGTATCTTTAAGATTCTTAAAATTGAATTCGGTGTGCTTGGGTTCTGCAAGGATAAGTCCGTTATTCTGGAAGAGCATGCAATATCCGCTTTCTCCGATGCGTATTTCCCTTATGATTGAAGTTAAATCTTCAAGACTCACATCAATTCCCACGCAGCCGATAATTTCACCGTCGTCGGAATGAACAGTACGCGCAAAAGTGATTGTAGGTTTTCCGTTAATGGAAACGTAAGCATCCGTTATAACGGTTTTTCCGCCGGAGGCTTCCGCTGCCTTATACCACGGACGTGTTCGCGGATCGTATCCGGAACTTACATTCCGATTTGTAGAAACATGATTTCCCCACTTTAAGCCCATATAAATGACTTGAAATTCGGGATGAGTTTTAGTCATTGAATCAAATAACGCAAGAATCTCCTTTTCCGATTTTCCGTTGTGTGTATTTGCGGTAAATGATTTTGCCTCGGCGGTATAATTATAAATCGTGCTGTCCGCATTTTTAAGAAGCGGTTTTTCAGCAAGCATTGCAACTGTCATTTCCGCATTCTTCATAAAAATATCAACGGCGGTTTCTATTGCGGAAATATGCTGAGAAGTCATTTTGTCGAACTGCAAATAACTTTTCTTATAAAGCCTGTTGCCTATAACTGAGCAGATAAGAATGATAACGCAGAACAATACAGAATCGATAGCAAGAAGCAGCTTAGCCCTAATTGAAAAAGTCTTTTTCACAGTAACTCCTAAAATAAATTCTTCGGGAAGGGTTCCCCATGCCCTTTTTTTCCCGCCCGAATATAACTTGATTTTAAGGATTCGGCAAGAGCAGGAGTTGTTTTATATAGGGGAAGGTTCCCCTTTACCCCCCCCCTTTGTTCTTATGGAGGGAGAGGAAACCCCGTCAGGGCGTGGTTTCCTCTCCCTCCCTATAACCCACCCTCTCCTTCCGGCACTGTTTAGGGGCTATGCCCCTAAAAACCCATATGGGTTGTGAAGTTTTTATCTGTTCCAAAGCCCGTGAGGCTATTCCTTTGTTAGAAACCGGTCTTAGGACAATGTTCCTGTCAAAGTATGCTTTATACAAGTTTGCCCATAGCAAACTTGGGGCGGACATACGAACAACAATCGGATGAACGACACATTTATATGTCCGCCCTCCCACCCGCTCAAGCGGGGCTAGCGCACCCGTATAAGCCGGGCTAGTGCACCCGTTCAAGCCGGGCTTATGCACCCGTACAACTAAGTTATTTCAAAGGGGCGGTGCCCCTTACCCCCTATGTTATTAGGGAGGGGGCGGACAGTTAAATCGGTTCTCCAGATTTAGTTTACTTTCTGTCCGCCTCAAGTTTCGAACATTCGAAACTTGTTTAACTTTCCACAGCCCGCAGGTTTCCTCCTTTACCCACCATCCGGCACGAATCGGACAGTTGTCCGATTCGTGAGACGGGCATACAACCCGCAATCCGATAAAGTACGCCTTACAATGTCCGTCCTCCCGCATTATGCTGCGGAGGCGTCTCATCCGGCAAGACGGGGTTTTTAGGGGCAGAGCCCCTAAAAAGTGCGAGGAAAGGATAGAGGGTTTTAGGGGAAAATATGGAAGCTTGTACAAGGTTTCCTTACGGAAACCCCGCATACCCCATCTTACAAGTTTGCCAACGGCAAACTTGAGACGGGCATACAACCGATAATCGGATGAAAGATACCTTAATATGCCCGTCCTCCTGCATTATGCTGCGGAGGCGTCTCATCCGGCAAGAATCGGACACCAGTCCGATTCTTGGGGCGGACATAGTATCAGCTATCGGGTGAAGGACATCTTATTATGTCCGCCCGTCCCCTTTCTCCCTAAATATCAACTAAAACAACTTCAACCAATTTATTCCACATTCCTTTAGATTTTCGTTCATTTTATTCTGAATTGTTCCGACAATGTGAATATGAGTGAAAGAGTAGAATTTAATGCGGCGTTAAAGAATGCCATCGACGAAAAAACAACTTGGTTCAACTCAGAGGAATTGCCTAAACTGCTTGAAGGCTACAGGCTTCTTCATACATGCATCAAGAATCTCTACGATCTCCTTGCAAAAAGGGCATTGATAACCCCCGACCCGTACAAGCTGGAAAAGAAAATTACGGACATCGAGATTCCAGATGAGACACCGTTCTCGGAAAAAGATATTGCGGTGATAATAGGCGCCCGTTTTTCCGACTACGAAAGCGTCATGGATTTTGTATGCACATACTACAAATTCTCCGTGGAAAATTTCTCGCTTGCAAAAATAAAGAAATTCCACGAACTGAACAACACTTTCCAGTGGACGAATATGTCCGTGAACAACACAAGGGTTAACACAAAGGCACTTGCCTCCCTTATTCCCGAACTAAAAAGAAATATGCCGCAAATCTCATTGAGCGTAATCTCCGAATCACTGTCAAAAAGTTCAAAAGCGGTAAAAGACATAACAAAAATTCTTGAAGAACTTGCTCAATTCAAACGCGAGGAATACAAGTTCAAGATCCGAAACCAAATCATGTCGGCAAATGAATTCGACTGGTCAAAAGTTACCGACGGAACTTCCGAAATAACTGAAATAAAAAGACTTTTTCCGTCAATAATGAAAAAAGTTCCGTTCTACAGCGAACTTGTAAACGAAATCGCGGACGAGGATTTTTCGGAGACAAAGGACGAATTCCAAAAAAGGACTCTTGCGATTCTTTCTGTAACTCAGGTTCAGGCGAAGCCCGAAAAAGAAAGCGTGAACACAAAACAAATCCTTATGGAAGTGCTTCACATTCTTTCAGCATTGTACCCCGAATATTCATCGATAGCGGAAAAACTCAGGGAAAACAACCACACTCTTGAAGGCTCAAAAAACACCGCTTTCAAAAAACTTATAAGGGTGATAAGAAAGGCGTTCAACCTAAAAGAGCCGCCGTCGATTTTCAAGCTGGTTATAATAGACCAGCAGAAACAGACAAAGACATCCAAAGAAATCGACATAAACGTCTTCATAAGTAACCTTGAGCGCAAGGCATATTTCATGGCGACAATCGGAGACAGCGGAACTCCGGAGTATAAAAGAATCCAAGCCTCGGACGAAACTCAGATACTTCAGTTCTGCAGTAAGCAAATCTCGGAAAATAAAGAAACTCAGATACTCCTTGAAAGCATAGACGAATATTTTAAGACAAACTGCGGAGTGCAGGACAGGTCGAAAATCAAGGGATTGAAAATAGACCTTGTAAGCTGCAAGAACATACTAGTAAAGGCGAACCAAAGGCGAGCCGAATACATCGCATACATCGACGAAAGAGACCAGATGAAAAAACTTGGAATCAGCGATGAATAAAAACGCCTTAAAGACGGCAAAAACGCTGCTGGTTTCGTTTTCGCTCATTCTTGCGTCATTTTCGAATGTGTATGCACAAAAAAAAACGCAAAATTCAGGCGAAATCGACCCACGTCTTCAGCAGAACCTTACGATAGTCGTCTCTGAACACGATTTCGACCTTAATCCGCATACTTCCTCGTACAGCCTGGAGGCGCAGATACTCACCGGACTTTACGAAGGGCTATTTTCATACGATCCTGTAACACTTTCTCCAATTCCGGCGATTGTAAAGGAATACAGAATTTCACGGGACAAACGAAGGTGGACTTTCATTCTTAGGGACGACGCATTTTTCAGCGACGGAAGTCCAATCACGGCGGATGAGATAAAATCTTCGTGGCTCAGGCTTCTAAAAAATCCGAATGCCACGTTCGCATCCTTTTTTGACATCGTTGAAGGGGCGGAAGATTTCAGGAACGGAAAAACCGACGATGAAAAAGTAGGCATATTTCCGATTGATGAACACACTCTTTCATTGCACCTAAAAAATCCTGCAAGCCATCTTCCGAAACTTCTTTGCATGCCGGCGTTTTCTGTTCTTCCTAAAAAAGAAGGAGTCTATTCAGGTCCGTTCCAAATCGACAGCGCAAGCAAAAACATGATTTCTCTTAAAAAAAACGAAAACTACTGGGACAGGGCAAAAACTCCGCTTGAAAGAATAACATTCATCGTATCGTCCGACCAAGACGAAAACGCATACCTTTTCAACACGGGACTTGCCGACTGGGTGGAAAGCGGCATAGACGTAAAAAAAATAATCTCAAAGGACAGCACCCATCTTAGCGCGGAATTTGCGACGGAATATATATTCTTCAAAAACAGGACAGCTGCGGACGGAAAAAAAAGCATTTGGAGCGACAAGAAATTTAGGGAGGCGCTTCTTGAGGCTGTTCCGTGGGATAAACTTAGGGAAGACACTTTCGTAAAAGCGCAGACGCTCGTCTACCCTCTTGCAGGCTATCCTGAAGTTCAGGGGTATGTTTACACGGACGCAAAAGAGGCTCTTTCATTGATGAAAGAAGCAAGGGCAAAAAACGGCATAAGCGAAGACGAAACCCTTTACATAACGTACGCCATTACCGAAAACGAACATCTTTCAAGGCAGAAAGACATTCTTAAAGAGGCGTGGAAACCGCTGGGCGTAGAACTTGAATCGATTAAAGTTCCGTTCAATGAATACTTGGGAAGCATGGAAAAACTTGATTCGGATCTTTTTTCATACACGTGGATTGGAGATTTTGCAGACCCGCTTGCCTTCCTTGAACTTTTCAAAAAAGATTCAACGATGAACGTAACCGGATGGGAAAATCAGGAATTCGAAAAACTGATAGAAGAAGCAAAAAGCCAGCCCGACGGAAAACGTGAAATCCTTCTTGCAAAAGCGGAACAAATTCTGCTTGACGATGCGGAAATAATTCCCGTGCAGCATCCTGTGAGTTTCAATGTAATCGATCTGAATGTCGTGGGCGGCTGGGCTACAAACGCCTTTGACATTCATCCGCTAAAATATCTTTTCAAAAAAGAAACTAAGCCGCGTCTTCCTAACGTCGTGATGAATTCGGATTAGGTCGCCTTTCTTCGGCTATGTCCACCCGAATCTTTCTTCCGTCAAGAACGCTTCCGTTAAGATTTTTGATGGCTTCCATCGCATTTTCGTCGTCAGGCATTTCGACAAACGCAAATCCCTTTGACCTTCCCGTGTCCCTGTCCACAATGATGGAAACGGAACCGACTTCTCCGAATTTTTGGAAAGCTCCTTTGAGTCCTTCCTCTTCCGTGCCAAAACTCAGATTACCTACATAAATTCTTTTCATGCTCTTACCCTGCATTTGATTCTATAAATTATCTGGACCGCGAAGTCAGCGCTCCGTAGCCAGAAATTCACCTTTTTAAGTTCCCTTGCCGAAACCAACGGAATCGTCTCAAGAACAGTCCCCGATACGGAATATTCGATTTTTCCGTAGATTTTTCCCATAGGAATGTAGCCGTCATTTATGAAATCCGGAAAATCCACCTTGACCGCGACCTCATTCTCCGCTTTTTCAGGATTTTTAGCAAGAACCGAAGGGACTAAAAGAGATTCGCTTTTCCATGCAGGAACAAGCTCCAGCCTTGAGCGTTCCGAATAAAACACGGGAATTGAATACGGACGAAGCACAAGGGGATTCCTGTATTCCCTGAAAGTCCTGAACGCCCATTCCATAATTTCTTTTCCGTCGTGAACTCTTCCTGCCTGCCCCTCGCTTTGGTTTTTGCCCGGACCTCTCATCGTAACAGAAAGAAACCTTATGCCGTCTCTTTTGCAAGTAAGCGAAAGATTATAGCCGCTTTCGTCTATGTAGCCTGTTTTTAACCCGTCGCAACCTTTCAGAAGAGCAAGCAAAGGATTCGTGTTGTTCTGCGTGATTTCCATCGTTATATTTTCCGGAAGACCTTTCGAAAAATCCTGGCTTCTTTCTTTTGCCCTGTCCTCCGGCGAAAGGTTTTTCAGTTTGGGATAAGAAAAACTCAGCGCAGAGTGAAATTCCATCGCTTCAGGAAATGAGCGAATGTACGCTCGGGAAAACGAAGCCATATCCCGGGCGGTCGTTCTGTTTCGTTCACTGTAGCCGGAACTTTCCACGAACCTTGTGTTACTAAGCCCCATTGAAAGAGCGACATCGTTCATGCGTCTTACAAATTCTTCCATTCCGCCGAAAGTAAAAAACGCCAACGCATACGCTGCATCGTTCCCCGAACACACGGAAAGCCCAGTCAAAAGTTCCCTTACGGTAACAATCTGATTTTTTCCAAGAAACATAAGCGAAGAATGAGGCGGCATATTGCACGCCCAACATTCAGGCGGAAGCGGAACAATGTCGCTAAGAGAAATATTTCCGTTTCTGACTTCATTAAGGACAACGTACATCGCAAAAAGTTTTGTCATAGAAGCAGGCGGAACAGGTTCATCGGCGTTTTTTTCGTAGAGTATGTTTCCGTTTGCGACATCCACGCAGATTGCAGAATCCGCCCACACGTCAAGATTCACTTGGTCAGTTCCGTACGGAAGAGGAATAAGATTTTTTCCGTGTTCCGGATATTCGAAAAGAAGAAATTCCTCCAGTTTTTTTTCCTGCTCCTTTTTTTGGACTTCGCTAAGTTCCTGAGGTCTAAAAAACGCCTTCGCCCTAAAAACGACTGTCGCCGAAAACGAAACAAGCAGCGCAAATGCAAAAAAATACGCAAGCCGCAAAGGCTTTCTGAACTTCATCAGTTTTCTCCAAAAATAAAAATCAGGTCAATCTAGCACAAATAGACGAACAAAGGAAGTTCGCATTTTTTTACGCCTGCGCCTTATCTTTGCGCAAAGTATAGAAAAAAAACACGCCGTAGTATATCATACAGGCATGAAGAATGTACTGGTTATTGACGCATCTCCGGTTTTCGCAGAGTTTCTGAAAGATAAGTTCACTTCTGAAAAAATCGAGAACGCTTTCATTCAGGGAAAACTCGACTCGATTCCAAAGATAATCTCGGTTTTTCCGGATCTTGTAATCGTTGACATACAGGAAGAAACTCCAATGGATTCGATGCTGGAATTCTTGAAGAGAGTTAAAAACGACCCCAACGCCTCACGGATTCCGATGATAGCCACAGGGCCTTTAATCGAAAAAAACATGATTGCGGTTTACGCAAAGTTGGGAATCCAAAAATATTTCGTAAAACCAATCAAGTTTGACATCTTCTTTGAATCCGTCGGGCATTTCCTTAAACATTTTTTCTCGATGGACACAACGCCGTGCGTCCTTGAAATCCACAGGAACGAGAACATAATATTCATCGAAATATCGAAAGGTCTAAATCGGGAAAAACTTTTTCTTCTTAGGTACAGGCTGTCGGAACTCATAAAGAATACTGCTCTTGAAGCTCCCAAGATAATCGTGATGATAACAAACCTTGACCTTACCTTTGTAGACGGCTTGAACCTTGAACTTCTGCTTGACAACGTAAAAGAAAACCCGAAAGTAAAACCTGAAAACGTGTATATCCTTACCGTCAGCGGCTTTGTAAGGGATCTTATAACAGGACACCCTGAATACAGCGGAATGAAAGTGTCCACCGATATAAGCCAGGTCCTGAACTCGCTTGTGGAAACCACATCGTCCGCACATCTTTCCGACATAATATCCGAAAGAATTCTTTCTCCTTCGCAAATGGACAACGCCTCCCTTGAAATGCGCTTTTCCCTTGATTCGCAGCCGCAGGAATCAAAAGCCGAGGAAACAAGCGTTCTCCAAGGTAAAAAAATCTCCATGCTGAACGACGACCCTCATATTTGCGAACTTGTAAAAAGCGAATTCAACAAATTAAACATAGTCTGCGACACATATTCCGACGCATCGACTTTTATTTCAGAGGTTACAAAAGAAAACTATTCGCTTGTGATTATAGACATCCTGCTTCCGGGAACATCGGGTCTTGAAATCATAAAACGGCTGAAGGAACTTCCATCCGCACCATTGATATTTGTCTATGCGCAAGTTCCGAACAGGGAAATCGTGATTCACTCTTTGCAGATGGGAGCAAAGCAATACCTTATAAAACCGCAAGAACCAAGCGTAATAGTAAAAAAAGCGGTGGAAGTCCTGAATGCGGAAACAAAACGCTAGAATTCCAAGCGATGGAGATTTTCAATGCTGAAAACCAACTACCACACGCACACCGAATACTGCGACGGAAAAGGAAGTGTCGAAGAAATCACGATTGAAGCGATTGAAAAAGGCTTTGACTTTCTGGGATTTTCAAGCCATTCGGCATGGCCTTTCGCATCAGACTGGCACATCGCACCCAGAGAAATAAAAAAATACATTTCCGATGTAAAAAAAACGGCTGAAAAATATCGGGACAAAATAAAAATTCTCTGCGGATTTGAAGCGGACTACATTCCGAAAATCACAAAGCCGTCTTTAAAAAACGACTATTCTTCTTTGAATCCCGATTTTTTGATAGGTTCTGTGCATTATCTTGTAACTGAAAACGGAAACTTCACCGTGGACGACAAGACCGAGAACGTGAAGGCAGGAATCGACATATGCTTTAATGGCGACGGGAAAAAATGCGTGCAGGAATATTTTAAGGCGCAAAGAGAAATGCTTTCCGCAGGGGATTTTACAATTTGGGGGCATCCCGACCTTGTCCGGAAGCGTAACGGAATTCTGCGGTTCTTCGACGAAAAAAGCGACTGGTACATAAACGAACTTCGGGAAACCGCAAAAATCGCGGCAAAAAACGGAGCGATAGCGGAAATAAACACGGGCGCAATCTCAAGGGGCGCTATGGACGGCGTGTATCCGTCAAGCGATTTTCTTTCGATTCTGCACGAACACGGCGTTCCGATTACGCTGAGCAGCGATTCCCATCAAAAAGAGCACCTCGACTTTGCGTTCGAAAGGGCGCTGGACGCAGGAATCAGGGCGGGCTATACGGAAATCGCCTACATAGACGAAGAAAGAAAAATCCGCTTTCAGAAAATTGAAATATAGGACGATTTTCATTAGACTTTCGGAACAACGATTTTTAAGGAAATACGAATGAAAAACGGCGATGTAAAAATTCACGTTGAAAAACTTGAAAAAAGTTTCGGCTCTCTCCACATACTGAAGGGAATCAACTGCGATATCCACGAGGGAGAAGTCGTGTGCGTTATAGGTCCGTCGGGAAGCGGAAAATCAACGTTCCTTAGATGTCTGAACCGCCTTGAAGAAGCGGACAAGGGAACTGTCATCGTAAACGGAGAGGACATCGGAGACAAAAAAGCCGACATAAACAAAATCCGGGAAAACATAGGTATGGTCTTCCAGCACTTCAATCTTTTTCCGCTAATGACAGTCATGAAAAACATAACGCTCGCCCCCGTCCGGCTAAAAAAGCAGACAAAAGAAGAGGCTGAAAAAACTGCGATGGAACTTCTGAAGCGTGTGGGGCTTGAGGACAAAGCGTCCGCATACCCAAGGCAGCTTTCAGGCGGACAAAAACAGCGTGTCGCCATAGCCCGAAGCCTTGCAATGAATCCGTCAATAATGCTTTTTGACGAGCCGACATCCGCGCTCGATCCGGAAATGGTTGGCGAAGTCCTGAATGTTATGAAGAAACTTGCAAAAGCCGGAATGACAATGGTCGTTGTAACGCATGAAATGGGATTTGCAAGGGAAGTCGCCGACAGGATTCTTTTTATGGACGCAGGCTGCATAGTCGAAGAAGGAACTCCCGACGAGGTATTGAAAAATCCTAAGCAGGAAAGAACCATCGCCTTCCTTGAAAAAGTCCTTTAGAGAATTTAGGGCTTACACATGAGAATCTATATTCAAAAAAAATAACCGTTACCATAAAAAATCGGCTGCACTCCCGGTAGCGGCATTGCCGCTACCTTGCGTTCCGCCTTTTTTATTTTTTACTATGCCTATTTTCTGTGTATACATTCTTCATGCGTAATCCCTGTTAGAAAATTTAGCCGGCATTGTAACCTAAATCCATTTTCTTTATAATGTCTCTTCAATAAATCCATGGTTTTAAGGGAATGCAACGGTAAGAATCTGCGCATTTCCTTGGGTTTGCGTGGCAAGCCTTACCACATTTTTTGACCGTCCGTCTTTTCCTAAAAAAAGCGAACTTAGGAGGAATCCAATGGCATATTATTTTGAAGAGCCGTCACACACATTCGACGAATATCTTCTTGTCCCCGGCTACACCGGTCCTGACTGCATTCCGAGCAATGTGTCTCTGAAAACACCTATCGTGCGCTACAACAAGAAGGCGGGAGAAGAATGTCCGCTCAGCATGAACATTCCGATGGTCTCCGCGGTGATGCAGTCGGTCTCGAACGATACGCTGGCGGTCGCCCTCGCAAAAGAAGGCGGAATAAGTTTCATCTACGGTTCTCAGACAATAGAAAATCAGGCTGCGATGATAGCGAAGGTCAAGGCATACAAAGCGGGATTTGTCACGTCAGACACAAACATACGCCCCGACCAGACGCTCGTTGAACTTGTGGAAAAAGTCGAGGCGACGGGACATTCCACCGTGGCGGTAACGGAAGACGGAAATGCGAACGGAAAACTTGTCGGAATAATCACGGAACGGGATTTCAGGCTGGGGCATTGCCCGTCCGGCGCAAAGGTAAAGGACTACATGACAGATCTGAAGACCCTTGTAAAAGCCGAACTTGGAATAAGTCTTGAAAAAGCCAACGATCTGATATGGAAGAACAAGATAAATCAGCTTCCCATCGTGGACGCTCAGGGAAATCTTCAGTATCTGGTATTCAGAAAAGATGCTGCAAGCCATGAGGAGCATCCTCTTGAACTTCTGGACAAAGAAAAACGCTATATAGTAGGCGCAGGCATAAACACACGGGACTACATGGAACGAGTTCCCAAACTGCTTGAAGCCGGCGTTGATGTCATGACTTTGGATTCTTCGGAAGGTTTCACGGAATGGCAGGCAAGGGCTCTAAAAGACATACACGAAAAATGGCCCGGCACAAAAGTAGGCGCCGGAAATGTAGTTGATGCGGAAGGATTTAATTTTCTTGCCGAAGCCGGAGCAGATTTTGTAAAAGTCGGAATCGGTGGCGGCTCTATCTGCATAACAAGGGAACAAAAAGGAATTGGTCGAGGTCAGGCAACGGCAACAAAGGACGTAAGCCGCGCAAGGGACGAATACTTTAAAAAGACAGGCATATACGTTCCTGTCTGCTCGGACGGGGGAATCGTGCATGATTACCACATCACCCTTGCTCTTGCAATGGGCGCGGATTTCGTGATGCTTGGCCGCTATTTTGCCCGATTCGACGAGTCGCCTACAAACAAACTTATCGTCAACGGAAACTACGTAAAGGAATATTGGGGCGAAGGCTCAAACAGGGCAAGGAACTGGCAACGCTATGACCTTGGCGGAACAAAAAAACTTGCCTTCGAGGAAGGGGTTGACTCCTACGTTCCGTATGCCGGAAGCCTTCACGACAATGTAACTCTCACAACAAGCAAAATAAGCCACACGATGTGCAACTGCGGTGTCCTTACGATTCCGGAACTTCAGGAAAAAGCAAAAATCACGCTGGTCAGCCCTGCAAGCATAAGGGAAGGCGGCGCACACGATGTCGTGGTAAAAAACGCAAGTATCAGAGCGGAGTAGGAAAAGATTAGTTGCAGGACGCAACTGAAAAACCAAAGAACCGAAGGTTCTTGAAAATCCCGAAATGCCATGGACGGCATTTTGGGATTCAAACGGAAGACTTCAGAGAGCCTCTTTTATTTCTTCCAATAGAGACAGAGCCGAAAGCCCGGTCTCTATGGTCGAATAAAGAGGCGAAGTGCCGTCCAGAAAATCAACAGCATTCTGCACCATGTTTGAAAAATACAAAGTCTTTGCTGGAGGGCGAACCTTTTCGTCCTTGGTCAATGAACGGAATCCCGAATAAAGCTTTGACTCTTCAGCCCGGTAAAATTCAAAAAATCCGTTACCAATCCTTATCCTGCCTTCAGTCCCTATGATGTCCACCTCAAAGCCGAAAAATCTTGAACGTCCTGAAATACTTATGTTCACGTCAGGGCATAAGTCGCTTTCGTAATTCACGGAAAGATTTCTTACAACGCCATCTTCTTTTTCGTCGTAGACAATGTTTGTCACCCTCATGTCTCGTAAAATCTTTTGAAAGGATTTTTTAGTTCCATCGGCTGTTCCGCTTTCATGAAAGTTCTGAAATCCGTACGGTTCAAGAAGATACTGCACAATGTCAACAAGATGCGTTCCGTCGTGAAGCAGGCTGTACTCTCCATTGTCTTCACAAGAAGGCGAATAGACCCTGAGTCCGGAATCAAGCCTTGCGTTGACAGTCATAAGAGTTCCTATTTCGTCAATACATTTTTTTGCAAACCTGTAGTCCCTTGCAAAACGCCTTTCGTGGTTCACAAGGATGGGAACTCCGTACAAAGCCGACTCTTCGAGAATCTTCATTCCCTGCACGGAATTCAAGGCGACAGGCTTTTCCAGAATAACGAGTTTGGGTTTTGCCCTTATCGCTTCAAGGGAGACTTCAAGATGGGAACTTTCATTCACGGAAACAACAACTATATCCGGTTTAATGCAGGCAAAAAGCTGCGAAGATTCGGAATATATCTGACTTTTTCTGTTCGCCTTGTGCCATTTTTCAAGCGACGGAAAATCAGAATCGCATCCGGCAATCAACCTGATTCGCCTGTTCTTCTTCAATGCCATTGTGTGGCTTGCAGGCTGCTCCCTTTTCTTGTCAAAACCCAGCGTGAATCCGATGCGCCCCGTCCCAATTATTGCCGCCGTGTAGATTTTTTTTAGCATGAACGTCCCCTTTCCGTAAAGTCCATTCAATTTTACACCAAAATCACGCAAAATCCATACACCTAAAAAAGGCGCATGGATTCAAACTAAAACAAAAACCGATTCTATTCCGTGTAGTTCAACGCAGAAACGACCGCCGCAATTCCAGCCCGACCATCATCTGCTTTGGAAGAGAGATTCCGTAATCCTGTTCCAGAATATAAGATGCCCCGCCCTTTCCTGACTGACTGTTTATGCGGATTATACCTTCATACTTTCTTCCGATGTCATGCGAGTCAAAAGTAAGATAGGGAACAGCCCAATATTCATTTTCCGCTTTTCCCGCCCTGAATGCCATACCCTTTCTTATAGCATCCTGATGCGAGCCGCTGAATGCAGTAAACACAAGTTTTCCCGAATACGGAGTCCTTGGATGAATCTCCATGCCCATAAGACGTGTATATGCAGCAACAAGAAAAGGCATATCCGAAAAATCAAGCTCAGGGTCAATGCCTTGTGTGTACATAGTCATGCCGACCGTAACAATGTCAAGGTTTGAACCGTTACAGCTTATAAACAGCTTTTAAGCAAAAGCCTATTTACCCGCACCCCTTACTTTTCATATCATTTCAAAAACGTTATAAATATTATATGGGAGGACGGACATCTTAAGGCATCCTTAAAGCGAGTAATTGCTCGTATGTCCGCCCCACGAATCTGGACAATGCCCCAAAATCTCAAAAGTGTTGAACACTACACAAAAATCGAATATATTACCTAGTGATGATGAATAGAAGAATTGCTGACAGTATATTTTCTCACAAAAGAACACACAAAAGCATTAAGAGGCTTGACAAAGTTGCCTCACGCCACATAATCGTCTGTCGTCTGTCGTCTGTCGTCTGTCGTCTGTCGTCTGTCGTCTGTCGTCTGTCGCCTAGACTATATCCAAAACACAACAACACAACTTTCTTCTCTCATAACAAGCGTACCTGAAAGGCTCTCCTTTCAGGTACGCTTTTATTTTAGCTCAAGCTTTTGTGCATTCGCACAAAGCCCAAATATTTTTAAGGAGGATTACTATGAAACGAAGTAATTCAACGCAGAATGCACTCGGTGCCTTCAAAAAGTTGGGAGCCGTGGCACTCATCACAGCCACAATGTTCTTCACTGCTTGCAATCAGGCAGTAGGGGGAAACTCAGGCGGAGGAGGCGGAAAGCCAACGCCCACACCAACGCCGACTAAGTACACAGTAACGCTCAATCAGACGGCAAACGGCACGGTAACAGCCTCGCCTGCAATACCTGACGACAAACTAATGCCTAAAGACACTGTAATCACTTTCACCGCAACAGCTAACGCAGGCTACAAAATCGGCAAGTGGACTGTAACGCCCCCCGAAGCACTACAAGCTGGAGGAACTGACGGAAGCGAAACAGCAACGCTTAAAATCACAGCCAACACTACAGTCAGCGTGAGCTTTGAAGCCATACCAAAGCACGCCATCAACTTCAGTGTGGACAGTACTACGCAAAACGGCACGCTCAAAGCAATGGTTGGCGACAAAGAAATCAATTCGGGGAACGACGTGGAAGAAGACAAAACCGTAACATTCACGGCAGAACCTAGTGCAAACTACAGGGTGAAAGAGTGGAAGGTAGGCAACACTGTTGTTACAGGCAACAAGACAAATACTTATAAGCACCCAGTAACCAAGCCTGCCACTATCACCGTGAGCTTTGAGCGTATACCTGAAGGAGCCATTCTCACGCTTGCGGCAGACAAGAACATCGTCGCAGTCTGGGCAAAAACTGAAGACAACTCTCCCATAACGGTGGAAGGCTGCACAGTGGACACCCTCGCTAGTGAGAATCAAAAAGATCTAACTGCAAATACAAATGGGGCAAAAATCACCCTTAAAGGCAAAATCATTGAGCTTCGCGTTGACTATAACTACCCCTTGGTGGGGCCACTCACTGCCCTTGACGTGTCAGGCTTAGCTAAATTGCAAAAGCTGAACTGTGGAGGCAATCAGCTTACCTCCCTTAATGCGTCAGGCTTAACTGAATTGAAAGAGATTAAGTGCTACTCAAATAAGCTCACTGAGCTTAACGTGCAAGGTTGCACTGCATTGCAAAAGTTGGAATGCAGTTCCAATAACCTACCTGAGCTTAACGTGCAAGGGCTAACCGCATTGCAAGAGCTTTCCTGCCCTAACAATAAACTCACCAAGCTGGACGTGCGAGGTTTAAACGTTTTGAAAAATCTTCGCTGTAATCAAAATAAACTCACTAGCCTTAAGGTGAAAGGCTTAACTGCTTTGGAAGAACTTAACTGCTTTGGAAATAATCTTACCGAGCTTGACGTGCAGGACTTAACTAAATTGCAAAAACTTGAATGCGAAGAAAATCAGCTTGCCAAACTTAATGCGTCAGGCTTAACTAAATTGAAAGAGATTAACTGCAATGAAAATCAACTCACCAAGCTTAACGTGCAGGGCTGTACTGCTTTGAAAACTCTTTATTGCCACAGCAACAAGCTTGACGCCGAAGCGATGACAGCACTATTAAACGCATTGCCACAGCGTGAGGCAAACGAAGACAACCCTGCAATTGCTCTTCTTTACACCGGAGAAACAGGCAAAACCGAAAAGAACTGCAAAGACTACACCAAGCCCGACGGACTAAAAACAGCCTTTGAAGGTGCAAAGAGCAGAAAGTGGAAGCTACGGAAAGTAAATGCAGGCGGATGGGATTATGTAGACATTTAAGATTACACCCCAACCCACACCCCCCCAGCAACCGACGGGGTTTCCAAAGCAATTTGGGGGTCTCGGGGGCAAGCCCCCGAGCAGCGTTGCGGAAAGGAGGGGGTTCGTAAGGGGAGAGGAAAACCACTTGCTCTGACCAAGGGGTTTTCCTCCCCCTTACATAACACAATATCAACCTTGCAATTTATCGCAAATAAAAATATAGGTTCATAAGGGAACCATCCCTTATAAAAGGAGAGTTATCTATGCCAACTAAAAAGAAATCCGTTTGGGAAGTACACCTTCGCCCAAACACACTCACCAAAGACAACGACCGCGACTGCATTGCGGACGTTTATCAACACGCTGAAACCCAGCGTAACAAAGACATCGCAGACATCATCGTCAAAGAGCGAACGGAGTTCCGCCCGGAGACAATAATGAACATCCTCACAATGCGGGACAAAGTCGTAACCCAGCTACTCGAAGAAGGCTTATCCGTGATGGACGGCGTTGTGCAGATCACGCCGCGTGTCTCAGGCGTGTGGGAGACCGAAGGGGCTGAGTACGACGAGAAAATCCACAAGCGAACAGTCGATATCGTCCCGACTGCCGACCTTCGCGACGTGCTCGACGCAATCAGCGTGAAAGTGCTGGGAGCAAAAGAAGCGACCGCCCGCATCACCAGCATAACCGACACGGCAACAGGCTTAAAAGACGGCACAATCACCATTGGAGACGACATCATCATCGAAGGCGACAAACTCAAAATAGATGAAAAAGATGCGGCACAAGGCGTGTTCTTCAAAGCGGCAAACGGCACCGAATACAAAACCACCCGTCGCCTTTCGGTCAATAAGCCCAGCCAAATCATCGCCCGCGTACCCAAAGAAGTTCCGGCGGGGGCTGTAACCGTCATCGTACGGACGAAGTATTCAAGCACGGCGAAGCCTTTGAAGGAAATAAAGGAGATCATATTTGGCTATCCATGTACTGCAAAAGCATAGGCATTCGGTGTAGGCAACGTTCGAGTGGAAGCACTCGAACCGTTCGAGTGGAGGCATTCGAACCGTTCGAGTGGAGGCATTCGAGCCGTTCGAGTGGAAGCATTCGAGCCCGGTAAGCGTTAGGATTCATAAGGGGCGTAAGCCCCTTATAAATATATTAAGGAGTTTTTTATGAAACACAGAGTAAAAACAATCTTGTTTATCGGTTTAGCGCTTGTTGCGCTATTTGGAATGACCGCCTGCCAGAATAACGCAGGCGGAACGCCTAAGCCTAAGTTCGCCGTAACCTTCAGCGTGAATCCGATGCACCCCGTCCCAATTATTGCCGCCGTGTAGATTTTTTTTAGCATGAACGTCCCCTTTCCGTAAAGTCCATTCAATTTTACACCAAAATCACGCAAAATCCATACACCTAAAAAAGGCGCATGGATTCAAACTAAAACAAAAACCGATTCTATTCCATGTAGTTCAACGCAGAAACGACCGCCGCAATTCCAGCCCGTCCTACGTTGGAACTTTTTCCTACGCCCCATGAACTTGTTCCGTCTTCCTTTGCAATCAGAACGTACGCCATTGCGTATGTGTTAGAGCCTTCGCCAACCGAATGTTCATGGAACGACGTGATGTTGAACTTGGGCGCGGGAGTTTTCGCCATCGCAGAAACAAAAGCGTCCAACGGACCGTTACCTTCCGCCGAAACGGAAAATCTTTTTCCTTCCCATTCAACCGTGGAAAGCGCGCTTACAGCGGCAGAATCATCGCTTCCCCGCTCCCCTTCTATATGGCGTTCCGTTATATCGATGATGTTGAGCGGAGTTTTTGTGTTAAGCCATTTTTCAGAAAGAATCCCAAAAATTTCCTCCGAAGTAAGTTCACGCTGCGCCTTATCCGCAGCTTTTTTTACCATCGCCCCGAAAACTCCCATCATCTGCTTTGGTAGAGAGATTCCATAATCCTTTTCCAAAATGAAAGCAGCTCCGCCTTTTCCAGACTGGCTGTTTATCCGGATTATGCCTTCGTACTTTCTGCCTATATCATGAGGGTCAAAGGTAAGGTACGGGACATCCCAATATTCGTTTTCCGCCTTTCCCGCCCGGAAAGCCATTCCTTTACGTATGGCATCCTGATGAGAACCGCTGAATGCGGTAAACACAAGTTCCCCTGAATACGGAGTTCGCGGATGAATCTCCATTCCCGTAAGACGGGTATATGCCGAGACAAGCGAAGGCATATCTCTAAAATCAAGTTCGGGGTCGATTCCCTGCGTGTACATATTCATTCCGACGGTAACGATATCAAGATTTCCAGTGCGCTCCCCGTTCCCGAAAAGGCATCCTTCAACCCTATCCGCCCCGGCTAAAAGTCCAAGTTCGCACTGAGCGACCCCTTCGCCCCGGTCGTTGTGGTTATGAAGAGAAATCACAAGATTTTCACGATTCGATATGTGGGTGCAAAAATATTCTATTTGGTCTGCAAACTGATTGGGAAGCGCACATTCTACAGTGGTCGGAAGATTCAGTATAATCTTGTGATTCCGGTCAGCCAGAGTCCCCCACTCTTTCACGACCGCCTCGCAGACCTCGATTGCGTAGTCTATTTCCGTGGTCGAAAAACTTTCAGGAGAGTATTCAAGGCGAATGTCCGTTCCCTGGCTCATCGAAAGACAGTTTTTCACACATCTTATTCCGTCTATCGCTATCTGCTTTATTTCGTCCTTGGTCTTTCCGAACGTATACTTTCTGTGAGCAGGACTTGTAGAATTGTACAGATGGAAAATCGCCTTTGAACATCCGGAAAGACTTTCGAAAGTCCTTTTTATAAGATGCTCCCTTGCCTGACAGAGAACCTGAAGCGTCACATCATCAGGAACATGGTTTTCTTCGATAAGCCGCCGCATGAAATTAAACTCGGTATCGCTCGCCGAAGGAAAGCCGACCTCGATTTCCTTGAAACCAATTTTTACAAGAATGTCAAAGAATTCCAGTTTCTGCTCCACGCTCATCGGATTCACCAAAGCCTGGTTTCCGTCCCTAAGATCAACCGAACACCATATTGGAGCCTTTGTTATGGTCTTGTCCGGCCATGTCCGACTCTCAATTTTCACCGCATCGAACGGGCGATATTTCCCATTCGGATTCATCGTAGACATATTCCTCCCATAAAAACTTTTTCGGAAATTGCAAGTTTCGAAAAAGTTTTTAGCCGTGCGCATAAGCACACATGTTCAATAATATAGTTTGCGAAATATACGTATATTTCGCAAACTCCAAGATAAGAACGCTGCGATTTCGAGCAATGCGCAGAAATCGCAAGTGTCTCCTATAAAATAAAAAACGCTTCGGCGTTTTTTGTCTCCATTCTTTAGTGACGGCGATATTTCAGCCGCGCTTTTTATCATTCCGCCAAAATAAAACTTTTAAGCCCAAAAGACTTAAAAAAAATCGACCATTTATGTAAATTGCATAAAAAAAGCCCCACCGCTTAAAGCAGTGGAGCCGTAATTTACATAACCAACACAAACACTACACTCTAAGCGCCCCGAAATGAGAAATCAAGAAGTAGTAGAAGTAGTGTCATTTTCATGCGCAAACTGTACTACAAAAAAAAGATTTTTGCAACAAGGATTCATTCATTAAGGGAGGACACCAGCTCAGAGTTCGAAGCCCGCAGGTTTCCTCCCTTAAACCCTCCATCCTTGGGCACGACCAAAGGGGAAACCCCTTTGGAATCCCCGCCTTGCAAGAATCGGGCTTTGTCTCGATTTCTTGGGACGGACATAAGACCAACAATCCGATTAAGAACTCATTGCGATGTCCGCCTTACTGCTTAGGGCTCTGCCCTAAGAACCCGGAACAGTTGTG
>CALHVG010000052.1 GCA_938039145.1 uncultured Treponema sp. | reverse complement strand
ACTGTAAATGCGTCGCTTCTCTACGACGAAAAGGGAAATTTCAGAGGCTACTACGGAAAGCTCCATCTTGTTCCGTTTGCGGAAGTAATCCCGTTCGCAGATAATCCGCGGTTTTCTTCGTTTTTAAAAAACACGATGGGACTGTGGACAGGCTGGAATCCCGGACTTCAATACGTTCTTTTTGACATAAAAGGAAGTCTTCCTGAAAAATCAAAAGAAAGGATTCTTCCCGAGCTTAATCTTATTTCGCTTGCAGAAAGCATTGAAGAGCAGGAGAAAAAAGAAAAGGAGCCTCCGCTTGTAAGAATCTCAACTCCTATATGCTACGACGACGCTTTTCCGGACGTATGCAATCCGCTTTCAGAATGCGGAAGCGAACTTTTGATGAATCTTACGGATGATTCATGGTCTCTTAAAAAATGTGCCGAATATCAGCACTTTGTTGTTTCAAGTTTCCGTGCAATTGAACTTAGAACAACGCTTGCAAGATCCACGAATTCAGGCTACACGGTTGTTGTCTCGCCCACAGGAAAAGTGCTTCAGGATCTTCCGCTTTTTGAAGAGGCGGCAGGACTTTTTAAAATTCCCATATATCCCAAAAAACGCACAACATACGAAAAACTTGGAAACTGGCTTCCGCACATTCTTTTTCTTATAATACTTTTCGTAACGGTAAGAGAATGGGTTTTCAGGAACGAGGAGCCGGAAGCAGTCTCGCAACGAAAGATAAAAACAGGAAAGAAAAAACGGAAAGGCGCAAAATCCAAAAAGTCGGGAAAGTAGCCTTGCCTTTTCGCACCTTGTACTTTATAGTTCTATTCGGATCTGAAAAATCCATAACAAGAGGAAAATATGCGCTGTCCTTATTGCGGTAGCTTGGACGACAAAGTTATAGAATCCAGAACCATGGCGAACGGAGAAACAATCCGCCGCCGGAGGGAATGTATCTCGTGCGGATACAGGTTCACAAGTTACGAGCGGATAGAAGAAAAACCGTTCATGGTCGTAAAGCGTGACGGCAGGCGGCAACCCTTCGACCACGCAAAACTCGCCAAGGGAATAGAAAGAGCACTCGAAAAAAGATCAATCACAACGACCACAGTAGAAAACCTCGTAAACGAAATAGAAGACGACGCAATAATGAAAGGAAAATCCGCAAGAGAAATCACCACAACGGATTTGGGTACGCTTGTAATGCAGCATCTTTATAAACTGGACAAGGTTGCCTACATAAGATTCGCGTCCGCGTACAAACATTTTGATACGCTCGAAGAGTTCATAACCGAAGTAAAGAACGCCGAAGAAAACGACAGAAAAAAATCCACATAAACTTGACTTTGTATAAAAAGGCAAAAATATTTCAGAAAAATCTGAAAAATCGTTTTTATGAATCAAGCGAATTTTTAAGCGGAACGGGACTTGAATTCCGCTTAAAAACACTGCGATTTTTCCTTTTTGCAAACTCGCTTATTAAACGCAATTTTTAAGTACATTTTTTTAATGAAAAAATTTGATAATCCTTGATTTTTAAAACGGCTTGCAGTTCTCGGATTTTAAGAGCGGAAAACGAACAACATCTCCGGCTTTTCCGCTGATTTCTTCACATAAACAAAATATTTAGAATATTTTGACAAGAACTTAAATAAATCGGACAAAAGATTTTTCCAAAACAAAATTACACTCTGCTATAACAGAAAAATCCATTCAAATGCAAAGCCGGCGAAAAAGCATAAAAATACGGCAATGTAAAAACAGGCAAAAAAGTTCAGCCGATTTTTCCGGTCTATAAAAATTATTCGAAGCATAAAAAAAGTCTAAAAAATACTGTGTTTTCGGGCAAAAATAAAAATATTGATTTTTTTGAAAGCTCGCCGATTCCGAATTTTCCGGATAAAATATGCAAGTGCTTAAATAAAAATCCCCTATCCGTTCATGCAGCGGATATACAACAAATATTCCGCCGGCAATGATTAAAAATCTCCGATCGGTATTGACACCATCTATTCATTTTGATAAAGTGTTGAAAATCCTGTGGCGACGTAGCTCAGTTGGCAGAGCATCCGGCTCATATCCGGCAGGTCGTAGGTTCAATCCCCACCGTCGCTAAAGCTATCCTGCAAGGAATCCTGCAGGATTTTTTGTTTAACTAAGGACATTTATGGAAACATTCAATGCGCCATTCAAAAACCGTTCTTTGCTGAACTGGATAGACTGGTCTCCATCCGAAATAGAGGTTCTGCTTGACACGGCAACAAAAGTCAAGGAAGAATCCCGCCGCGGCGAAATACATCAACGTTTCCTCGGAAAAACAATCGCATTGATATTCGAAAAAAGGTCTACCCGCACCAGAAGCGCGTTCGAAACCGCGTTCGGAGAAGAAGGCGGACATCCTGTATTCATGTCTAGGGACGACATTCAGCTTGGCGGAAAAGAATCCGTAAAAGATACCGCACGGGCTTTGGGAAGAATGTTCAGCGCAATAGAATTCAGGGGATTTTCGCAAGAACATATTGAAGAACTTTCAAAATATTCAGGCATTCCCGTAATAAACGGACTTACAGACAGTTTTCATCCGACTCAGGCGCTTGCCGACGTGATGACGCTAAGGGAAAATTTCGGAAAACAAAAAAAACTTAAATGGGTATATTGCGGAGACGGACGCAACAACGTGGCAAGATCCATGATGCTTATTTCGGCAAAGCTCGGAATAGACTTTGCATCTTTCAGCCCGAAAGAACTTTTTCCGGACGACGAAATACAAAAGATTTCTGCCACATTCGCCGAAAAGTCTGGTGCAAAAATCGATATTAGTGATAGAATGGATGTCGTTGAAGGCGCAGATGCCCTTTACACGGACGTGTGGGTTTCCATGGGGGAAGAATCCTTGGAAGCTCGGCGAAAGGAACTTCTCTCGCCTTTCAAGGTCGATTCCGCTCTTATGGCTGCGACAGGAAAAACCGGCACGATATTTCTTCACTGTCTTCCTGCTGTAAAAGGACAGGAAGTTACGGAGGAAGTGTTCGAGGGAAAGCAAAGCCGTGTATGGGATCAAGCCGAAAACAGAAAACATACAATAAAAGCAATCATGTTGAGCCTTTTATAGGTCAACTTTTAGGAGTGAAAGAATGAAAAAACTTTTATGCGCAGTTTCAGTATTTGCCGCAGTTATGACAGCAGCTTTTGCCGTTCCGACTAAGCACAACGAAACGCACGAAGAGAACTGGTCGGACATAACCTATGTTCAAGTTCCCATCTACAGAATTTTCGACTCTAAGGATGCCTACCTTGTTATCTACGCAAAGAACAGGCTCGGAGAAGGAAAAGCGGTTGTTCCCAAAAAATGGGCAAAAGGAAACCCGAGCAATCCGAGAAAACTCAAGATAAGGACTTTGGAACGCGGAAAACTTCAGCCTTTCATGACGGTTGTCAAGAAAAACGGAGAATTCAAGCAGGTAATCCTAAACGTGCCTTTAAGCAAGTTTGATCCTGTATGGGGTCTTGCGGACTACAAAAAAGAAATCGAAGGTTCGGACAAAGATACTCTTGAAGAGTTGGAACTGTAGACTTTATAAAAATTGAAAGCCGAAGCGTATAGCCTCGGCTTTTTAAATATAAAATCCCGCTCATACAAATGCAGAAGTTTCTGCATGCTTATTTTTTTTCAAAAGGTGCTTACAGATGAAAGGAATAACCGAACATCAGCTGAAAGAGTTTTCAGATTTCGTGAACGGACACAGTTTTTTTTATGTCGCCGGACATAAAGAACCTGACGGAGACTGCATATCCTCGTGCCTTGGAGTAAGGGCAATTCTTGAAAAACACGAAAAACAATATCAGCTTTTATCCGCAGGGCCTTTTAAAAGAAACGAAATTCAGGAATACAAGTCTCTTTTTTCAAACGAAATGGATTTTCTTTCGGAAGCGGAACGAAAAGAAACGGGACTTATAATCGTAGACTGTTCGGAACTTTCAAGGCTCGGAGAAATCGACGGCGACCTTGAAAATCTTGACACGTTCATAATAGACCACCACAAGACATCGGGCTGTCCCGAAAGTGCAAAAGCTATAATTGAGCCTGAAAGCCCCGCTGCGGCGCTTCTTGTGCAGATTCTTTACGAAAAACTTTGCGGAAAAATAGATAAAAAACTTGCGGAAGAACTGTTCCTCGGAATAATGACGGATACGGGATTTTTCCGCTTTCTTTCCGAAAAAGATTCCGATGCGCTCGTGCTGATTTCCCATCTTATTGAGGCGGGCGCGAATCCAAAAAAAACATACGACAAAATCAACAGCGGAAAACCGTACAGCACCCGAAAACTTCTTGGAATCCTTCTTGACCACGCAGAACTTCACCTTGACGGAAAACTTTCTTTGACATACGAAACAATGGACGATACCCATAGATTCGGGCAGGAAGGAAGAGATTCCGACCTTCTTTATCAGGCTCTCCTTTCGACAAAGGGAGTCGAAGCTGCAGCGTTTATCCGCCAGGAAACGGAGAACACCTGCACCGCCGGATTCAGAAGCCGGGACAAAGTGGACGTAAGTTCCGTCGCCAAAAAATTCGGGGGCGGCGGACACAAAAATGCCGCAGGAGTAAGCTGCGAAGGCCGCCTTGAAAGTCTTATCCCCGCAATAATAAAGGAATTTGCCCGAATAATGTAGATTTTTTATAGTTTTTCGGAATTATTTCCACCGTTTCATTTTCATTTTTTTAAAAGAAAATCCGAAAAGATAAACAGAAAGTATCTAAGCGATAAAAAGGATGAAAGAATGAACGTAAATGGAGACGACGTATTCAATCTTCCGGAACTTGTATCCAGGAAAAAAATCAGTGTAAAAGATGCCTTGAATCTAATAGGAGAAGAGATAACTCGGCATCCTCGCAAATTCGGAATAACAGGAAACGCAAGAGAAATCACAAGCGACCTGTACTTCGCAATTATGAAAAACGGGCATTTCCTTTTCGAGCATTACAGAAAAGACTACTGCCTGTTCAAGACATATCTATGCTCCTTCATAAGATATCAGATAAAATCAATAAAGAGGGAAAACTACAACCGGTACGAAAAGCAGAAGACGTTTGAACAAGTTGAAGGAACGGAGTACGAAAGCGCAAAAGAAAAGTACGAGAAAAACGAGTTCGAATACAAAATAATGCACTTTAAGCCGTATTCGCTTTCCGAAAAAGAAAAAGCGCCGTACACAAGGAAAAAGCAGCTTAAAAAGCTTCCGGAAGAACTTAAAAACTCATCCGGAAACGCTCTTAGCGTTGCGGATGTGCTTTGTAACTTTACAAAGTCCAACGAGACTGAGCGGAAACTCACCCTTGTAATCGCACTAAAATCCTGCTTCTACCTGAACGAAGAAAATCTTTCCACAATAGCAAAATTCTGCCGAGTGGATTTTGAACAGTTCATGAAAGCTATAAATTCTCTAAAGCTTACGCTGGATGAAAAACAAAAAAAATACGAGGAACTGAAAGACAGGCGGGATTTTTCGTACTATCAGCGCAGAAAATGCATAGAAAAGATTCAGAACCTCAAGGACTGCAATCTGCCCACTGACAACATAGAGCGTCTGTGCAAGTTCCACACGGAAAAATGGATAAACAAAACCGACCACCTGCAAAACGAGTCATACAAAGTCTGCCCTACCAACAAATCCATTGCAAACATACTCGGAATTTGCGAAAGGCAGGTCGGTTACTACCTGAATCATGCAAACGACCTTCTGAAAATAGACAGGGCGGAAGTGGAGTCCGCGAAGGTTCAGCTATGAAAGCGCGTTCAGTCTGAATAAGGCAGCGTGGACTAAAAATGATGTTTCGGCTATATTTTCAAACGAAATGAAGATTTATTTAGCCACAGGAAACTTGAATAAAAAAAAGGAATTCTCCCGAATCCTTAAAGCCCACACTGTCGTAATCCCCAGGGACGAAAAAATCGATTTCGATCCTGTGGAAGACGGCTTCACCTTCTACGAGAACGGCATAATAAAGGCGAAGGCGCTCTACCAAATAGTACGCTCTCCCGTAGTGGCGGACGATTCAGGAATCTCGGTGGATGCGCTCGGCGGAATCCCCGGAATCTACTCCGCCCGCTACGGAGGACCGCTTTTCCCAAAAGGAATGCCCGACGGCTCTAAAATTCCGCAAAGCGAGCAAAACCGGCTTCTTATAGAAAGTTTGAACACCGCCTTGGATAAAGGAGAAGTTGACACGTCGACGTTCAAGAACGGTCCTCGTTCCGCACACTACACGTGTTCCATGATTCTGTATCTTGGAAACGACAGGCTTTTTGTCGTGCAGGAAACCATGGAAGGAACTATCGTCGAGTCAATCGACAAAGCAAGGGGCGAAGGAGGCTTCGGCTACGACCCGATATTCTTTATTCCAAGCCTTGCTCTAACCGCGGCGGAACTCACGGCGGACGAAAAGAACGCAATCTCGCACAGAGGAAAGGCTTCAAGGCTTATCCAAAAAATAATCGACAACATTTTATAATGATGCCTCCGAGTTTTAACTTGCCCTATCATCGCAAGTTAAGACATCGCATTTTCAAAGTTCCCTAAAAAAAATCATTTTTTTTATTTTTTCGCTAAAGTTTTTAATTTCCCATGCCGAAAAACTAAAAAGAAATGTAGGTGCTGTAAGGCTCCGAGCGTTTCTGTTGCAAAAGTGTGTAGATGCAGCCTTGAAAACATATGCACATTTTTGCAAAAATTTCGGGTAACACGGACGTTACCTTTTTATATTCCAAGGAGGAATACTATGGTTATCAACCACAACATGTCGGCAATCTATGCCAATCGTCAGCTGGGAATCACGGGTCTTGATCTTTCAAAAGACATGGAAAAGCTCTCATCTGGAATGAGAATCAACCGCGCTGGAGACGACGCTTCGGGACTTGCAGTATCCGAAAAAATGCGCAGCCAGATTCGCGGATTGAACCAGGCTTCTCAGAACGCTGAGAACGGAATCTCATTCATCCAGACAACCGAGGGTTACCTTCAGGAGACGACGGATATCATGCAGCGCATCCGCGAACTTGCTATCCAGTCTTCCAACGGAATCTACAGTGCGGAAGACCGCATGCAGATTCAGGTTGAGGTTTCAGCGCTCGTATCCGAAGTTGACCGCATAGCAAGTTCAGCCCAGTTCAACGGAATGAACATGCTTACGGGACGATTTGCTCAGCCAACAGGAGAAAACTCCGTGACAGCGTCAATGTGGTTCCACATCGGAGCTAACATGGACCAGCGCATGCAGGTTTTCATCGGAACAATGTCCGCAGTGGCGTTGGGAATCCGAGAAATCAGCAACGGAGAAAAAATTCTGCTTGATACACCAGAAAACGCCAACCGCGCTATCGGCATTATCGACGAGGGTCTCAAGAAGATCAACAAACAGCGTGCGGATCTCGGTGCTTACCAGAACCGAATGGAATTCGCCGTCAAAGGTTTGGATATTTCATCTGAGAACCTTCAGGCTTCCGAATCACGAATCCGTGATACGGACATGGCAGCACAGATGGTAGAGTTTACAAAGAATTCTGTACTCCAGCAGGCAGGAACAGCAATGCTTGCTCAGGCAAACAGCCAGAGTCAGAATGTTTTGAGCCTTCTTCGATAGACAGATTGACTTGAACATTCTCTCCGGCTGATACATTATGCGAATGGAAAACCGTTCGCGTAATGCACAAAATTACGCCGGAGACGGAACTTCTTTAAAGACAGTTTTTTAGGCAATGCCCGCTGCTGAACGCCGGATTTTCAAAAGATGCAAAGCATTACTGAAAATCAGCCGTTCGGCTAAAGGCAAAGTCTAAATAATGTCTTGTCTTTACCGGGATAGTGTACTATAATCCGTGAACAGGGCTTTACTGCCCTGTTCACGATGTGCGGTGTTTACCTGATGCTTTTCTTTTCTACCAAATCATCACACATTGAATTTTGAACACTATTTTGGCTTGTTTTCAGGCAGGTCGTGCGATCTTTGAAAAACTTGTCCTTCCATACTTCATAGCGGCGTAAGCGGCAGCTTTAAGAAATTACAGCTTCCCCTTCTGCCGAAAGGGTCTGAAACTTGAGCAAGGGGGCGCAATCCTTCTCAAGCCCGTATGAAGGCGGAAACGCAAAGCATGAAGTTTTGCGTTCAGTGAAATCACATGGAGGGCAAACAACTATGATTATTAATCACAACATGAGTTCTTTGTATGCTGATCGTGTACTGGGCATTTCAAATGACGGTATAATGAAAAACATCGAAAAACTCTCTTCCGGCGAACGAATCAACCGAGCCGGCGACGACGCTTCAGGACTTGCAGTATCTGAAAAAATGAGAAGCCAGATCCGAGGCTTGAACCAGGCATCAAAAAACATCGAAAACGGTGTTTCATTCATTCAGACAACGGAAGGCTACCTGCAGGAGACCACAGACATTCTCCAGCGAGTAAGGGAACTTGCCGTGCAGTCTGCCAACGGAATCTACAGTGCGGAAGACCGTATGCAGATTCAGGTGGAAGTTTCGCAGCTCATCACTGAAGTTGACAGAATTGCAAGCCAGGCACAGTTCAACGGTATGAACCTTCTTACCGGTCGCTTTGCTGAAAATTCCACTGAAATCATGCAGTTCCATATCGGAGCAAACATGGATCAGAACGCCAGGGTTTACATAGGAACGATGACAGCCATGGCTCTTGGACTTAAAGGCTCTCAGGACAGCGGAGAGGCGGTTACAATCGCAACTCCCGAAACGGCAAACTCCACTTTGGGTACTGTAGATGCCGCTTTGAAGACTGTTTCAAAACAGCGGGCTGACCTCGGTGCTTACCAGAACCGATTTGAGATGGCAGCAAAAGGCGTAGACATCGCCGCAGAGAACACTCAGGCCGCAGAAAGCCGTATCAGAGATACGGACATGGCAAGAGAGATTGTAGAGTTCACAAAGAACCAGATTCTCACACAATCAGGTACTGCAATGCTTGCACAGGCAAACTCACAGTCTCAGAACGTACTTGCACTGCTGAGCTAAAAAATCGCAGAAAGGGTTTTCATAGAGATTTCTGGATGTCATCTTTATCCAAAACCTTTTTACGTGGAATGGGAGGGGTGCGCCCCTCTCCCATTCTTTTCTTTCAAGGAGGAAGCCTTATGAATGTCATTGGTTCTATAGGGCAAAAAATGACCACGGATGGTCCGGTAAAAAGTTCCGCCACAGGGAAAGACTCAAGATTCGCCCAAAATGCAAAGAGTGTCTCCGAAGACGCTCTTATCTCAAGAGGCGGCTCGGAAGTCATAGACAGCATCAGCAAAACGAAAGCAGACATAGAAGCGGATGCTAAGGAACTCCAAAAACTCTCCGATTTGGTGATGGGGACAAAACTTCAGTTCAATGTAAACAAAGAACTCGGCAGCGTAGTCGTCAAGATTGTTGACACAAGCACCGAGCAAGTCGTAAAGGAAATACCGTCCGAGGATATGCAGAAACTCAAGCTAAGAATAAGGAAGGCCATCGGCGTTCTTTTCGACCAGATGATTTAGTCTTCCGGATTTTCGGCGAGAGGTTACAGCATGGCAGGAATAAGCATCCCAGGCGTTACAGACAAATACAATACCGCAAGCACAATCGAAAAACTCATGCAGATCGAGAAAATCCCTCTCACAAGGGAACAGAAAACCCTCGACAAATACAAGGACGAGCAGGACGCATGGAGGAGCATAAACAAAAAAATGTCTTCCCTGCGTGAAACTGTAAAGACGCTTTATTCATTCGAAAGTCCTTTTTCCAACAAGACTGCGGATTCAAGCCAAGACTTTGCGGTCAGTGCGACCGCAGGAAGAGGAGCGCAGTACGAAACTTTTAAAATCGACGTGATTCAAACCGCCGAGGCGGACAGATTTCTTACGTCGGAACTTGATGCGGACACAAAAGTTCCCCAGGGAACATATACATACAGGATTCAGGACAAGACGGTTTCAATGAGGTGGAAAGGCGGCTCTCTTTCGGATTTTTCAGCTGCCCTTAACAAACGTGGAAACGGACTTATAACAAGCAGGGTAATAGGAGTCTCCAAGGGGAAAAAAACTCTTTCAATCGAAAGCCTAAAGACAGGCGAAGAAAACAGGCTTTTATTCGAGGACGACGCGATGAGTTTCGCAAAATCGTCGGGAATGATAGCAAAGGTAAAGCCACATTCAAAAGAATTCGCCTCAAACAGAAATGAACTTTCCGAACCTCGCTCCACGGGCGCAAGGGAATCTGAAAGACTTCCTGAAATTTCTGCGGCAAAACTTAGCGTAAATGACGGTTCGATAAAAGTTCCCCCAAGAAGCGGCTTTACGGTCGCCATTCCGTCCGATGCGAAAGGAAAGGCAAACACCCATATATCGTTCTCGCTTGTAAAAAAAGACGTTACTGACATCACGGAAGAACTGAACGAAAACAACGCAAGACCTGTCATACAGAATTCGGGGTCGGCGACGTTCAGGGACATCACAATCACAAACTCCCCTTTCGAGGCAAATCTTCCGAACGTTCCCGCAAAACCTATAGAGCCCATCCCCGAAGTTCATTCAAACCAGATCGTGTTTGCGCTCACGGACGACGGAAAGGAACTCGAGATTCCCACCCCGTCGCTTTTTACGTCAGGCAAAACCGAAATCGACATTAACCTTGACGATTTCAAAGGGCTAAACGCCATAACAATACGGAACAGGAACACGGGAAAAGAATTGGAAGTTTCCGTGATGCATGTGTACAATCCGAACGAAAGCATGGGATTCGCCCCTGAACATCCGATAAGCATAGCAAAGGACGCAATCATAAAGTACGAGGGAATCACGATAAAGCGAAGCACGAACGACATAGACGATGTTGTTCCGGAAGTGACGCTGAATCTGCATGAAAAAACTGAAAAAACCGCGACAATCTCCATAAAACCGGACACGGAATCCGCAAAGGAAGCCCTTATCACTTTTGTGGGAAAATACAACCAGGCGATGAGCGAAGTGAACGTCCTTACGCAGAACAAATCTGAGATAATAGACGAACTTGACTATCTTTCGGAAGACGAGCGTAAGGATATGCAGAAAAAACTCGGAATGTTCATCGCAGACTCCTCTCTTACCAGCCTGAAATACAGCGTGCAGACCGCAACCCAAGCCCGTTATCCTTATTCCGACGAAGCCACCGTAACTATGCTAAGCCAGTTGGGAATCGCCACAAACGCAAGTTCCTACAGCGGCTACAGTCCGAGCAAAATGCGCGGCTATCTTGAGATTGACGAAAAAAAACTTGACGAGATGCTTGAAAAAAATCTTGACGACGTAAAAAACCTTTTCGGCTACGATTCCGACAACGACCTAATAATAGATTCCGGTATTGGCTATCGCCTTGACAAACAGATTACTGCGTATGTTCAGACCGGCGGAATATTTTCAATGAAAACTTCGTCTCTTGACTCGAAGATAAAGTCATCGGAGCAGAAAATCTCAAAACTTGAGACGCAGATGGAACAAAAGGAAGCCGAACTTAGGAACAAATACGGACAGATGGAAGGCACTCTAAACAGCCTTGAAAGCCAGCAGTCCGCCATAACAAATTTCTCGAACAGAAATAATAACACAAACCGCTAGAATCGGTGCTATAATATAACAGTTCATAAAAAGGGGGATTTAGTTCCAGATGGAAATTCATGTAAACGGCGAAAAAATAGACGCGAGAATCGAGGATGAAAAAACAGTAGGAGATATTCTTAAAGCGTTCGAGATTGACTGCCAGAAACAGGATGCCGCTGTTGTCGGAATCCTTATAGACGGGAAAAAAATCACGGCGGAAAATTTCGACGAAGAAGCAAAACATGAACTTTCGGGAAACGAAAAATTCGAGTTCGACGTTGTAACAAAAAATTCCCTTAAAGAGGAATTCAAGGGGCTTTCAATCGTATTCAGGGAACTTTCGAAAAAAATGGAAAACGTTCCGCTCGCCCTGCAAACCGGAAAAGACAATGAGGCGAACGGCGACATAAAGATTCTTGCGAACGCCGTTGAGGATTTTTGCCACACGGCAACATTCGCAAGTCTTTTTGAAGAATTTTCGCTGATTCGGGTGGAGGAAAAGCCCCTTTCGGAATTTTTTGCGGACTTTTCGCCCATACTCGAAGATTTTGAAGAAGCCCTGAAAACAGGCGACACCGTAGGCATAGGCGATCTTGCCGAATACGAGATATGCCCGAGGTTGAAATCGCTGGCGGACGCACTGGAGGAAATAAAATGAATCTGAACTTCCGTGCTGGAAACTCTCCTTTGGCATCAAGACAGAATCCTGTCATATATCTTGTTTTAGTAGCGGCTGCCGTAGTTGTCGCAGTTTTCTTAGGCTTGTGGACGGTCGCAATGCTTAGGAAAAAAGAGAGAGAATCCCCGGAGTTCAAAGAAAAAGAGATGGCGCGTCCCACAAAATACAGGGACGTTATAAAACTTGCACAAAAATATTCGCTTAAAGAAGAATTCATCCCGATTTTGTGGTACGTGTGCAGAAACTTCAAAATCCCGAACATATATTATTCAATAAAAACATTCGACAAACTGGACGGATTTTTCAAAAACGCATACCTTTCTTTAAAAACCTCAGCTTCCGAAGAGAAAATAAACAACCTTTTCAAACTTAAATTCTATCTTGATAAAATATTTGCAGAATCCGTAGTTTACCACACCTCACGAGCAATACCCGTCGAAACAAAGCTCACTATGCTCCTTAAAAAAGGAGCTACAGTCCCGTGCAGTTTGGAAGAGAACGCCGAAAATTTTCTTGCTGTAGAAATTCCTTCCCAATTCTACGAAACGGAGACAAAACCTGAGCCGATGACAAAAATCGCATTCATGTTCCTCTCCCCTTCCGGAATGCCGCACGCATTCGTATCAAGAATTCTTCGATACCAGGAACAGGACGGAAAAACTGTGATGTACGTAAGCCATTCCGGCGATGTAATCACAAACGCCCGCCGGCAGAACAAACGTGTGGATGTAAACGAAAAATGCAGGTTCACCGCGGTATCTGTCAAAAAAGATGAGGACGGAAATAAACTTTTTATTCCGAAGAACAAAAAATATGTCGGAAATCTCACAAATATTTCCGGCGGAGGCTGTTGCATTGCCTCAAATCTTCCGATAAAAGAAGGACAGCTTGTAGGTTTGGAATTTGATCTTTTTGACGGAACTATAAAAACTGTCGCAACAATAGTGAAATCCAGAAAGACAAACGTTACCGGGGTATACAGTCTTCATATGAAGTACGTCAGCCTCAGTACGGAAAACCAAAACAAGATTCTTGCTAAAGTTTACAACTATGATTAGAATATCTAGGTTATGTAACGATTGCAAAGAAAATACATTGGAGTATCGCACTTTATGAAAATCCTAGGGCTTCGGGATCTCTACAGAGAAGAAGGTTATATTTATTACATGAGAAAATTCTCAGGCATCGTCTTGATAGAAGTTCCGGGAAACACATTGACGGCTTCCGTAACTTTCTCCATCGAAACAAGTCCGTTCGGAACAACTACCATAGACATCAACCTTGACAGCGACCTGAACTATCCAATCATTCCTATAAAGAAAGCCCTTGAATCATATATTTTGGACGAAGACAAAGAAGGAAGACTCCCCTGATTACCCTTTACACAAAAACGCCTGAGAACACCATAGAACTTGGAAGAAAAATCGGAAAGTTTCTCAATAAAGGCGACATAATTGCGCTCCAAGGTTCGCTTGCGGCGGGAAAAACGACAATAACAAAAGGAATTGCAGAAAGTTTAGGCGTAAAAGAAACTATCACAAGTCCGACATTCTGCCTTATAAGCGAATACGAAGGAAATATGCCTCTTTACCATATGGACGTATACCGTCTTGAAGGAGAAGAGGATTTTTCGAACCTTGGGGTCGATGACATGCTATACGGAAACGGGGTCTCGCTAATCGAATGGAGCGAAAAGATAATGGGAGAACTTCCAAAATCCGCCATCGTGCTGAAACTTGAGGCAATGGACGACGGCTCTCGAAAAATCACGATAGACAACTGGAAATACGGAGAAATAATATAAATGAAGGCTCTTGCCATAGACACTGCGATATCAAAAATATCCATAGCTGCAAGAAATGGCGACAAAACTGTCTCTGAGACATATGACATAGGAATGAGACAGTCGGAGATTCTGCTTCCGGCAATCATTTCCGTGATGGAAAAATGCGCTCTTGAGGTGAAAGAACTTGATTTTCTTTCAATATCGCAAGGGCCGGGAAGTTTCACCGGGCTAAGGATAGGCTACGCATCAATGAAAGCCATAGAGTTTGCCGCAGACAAGCCGCTTTTTGCATATTCGGTGCTTGATGTCTACGCAGAGCCTTTCCTTGACCTTCCGTTCATCATCATAAGCGCAATGGATGCGCATATGGAAAAGTTTTACTTAAAGGCGTTCGATAACGGAAAATGCATAGTAGAGGAAGGAGACTATAGCATCGATAATATCATGCGATTATTGGAAGGCTACGGCACGGATAAGGATTTTCTTGTCGTAGGTCCTGACTCTGAAAAATTGAAAAGCCTTCTTGAGTCCGGCGCAAAAAATATTATCCGCTCCGTTTCCTTTTCATGCGGAACTACGGATATACTCTTGAATCTTGCGGAAAAAGATTTTTCGGAAGGAAAGACCGGCATAAAGGACTATGACGGTCCTGTATACATAAGGAAAAGCGAGGCGGAAGAAAATCTCGCTTCCGCCAAGACAAAAAATTAAAAATCAGGTGTTTTTCAGCATTTGGGAAAGAGGTCCTATTTTGTCCGTACTTACGGAAGCGGCCTTTGTGTTCTCGTTCTTTATCGCGCTGAAAACTTCCTCCCGGAATACCTTCACGCTTTTTGGAGCCTCGACACCGATTTTTACCTGATCGCCTCTGATTTCTATTATCGTAAGGGTTATCTGTTCCCCTATCTTTATCTGTTGGTCTGTTTTTCGGGAAAGAATCAACATATGTCAGTTCCCCTTGCTTTTCAAGGCTTTGATTATGTCAAATTTCGTGTCCCAGCGGCTGTCGTTCAGCACAACCTGAATGCAGCTGTTGTTCTTTCGATTGATAACGATAGGACCTAAGAAATTTGCGGTTATCGGAGAGCCTTCCGAAGGAATCGTTACTATAGCCATCACGACTATATCTTCCGGAGAGGAAACCTGGATTTTTCCCAATGTCTCATCGTCTATGTCAGCCTCATAGTCACTGCAAATCAAAAACGGATCTACAAGAAGGAATGCCAGATTTTTCTCTTCGAGGGACTGAAGCCAAATGAACGGCTCGTATTTGGAATTTATCAGGGCGTACCTGTGGAAATCCTCGAATCCAAGGATTCCTTCAGGGAAAGTAACAATCTGCCTTTCCTCTACCTCAACTATTCCGTCAGCCTTTGTTTCTACTTCCATGATTTCCTCGCTTATCGCATATAGTTCAGGAGTGTGTTCTGATACATTTTTCCGGCATTGCTCAATGTCGCCTGGTACGCATAGTCAAGCATTTTCATGTCCGTTATCGCCTTGGTTATGTCAAGGTCGCCTTCCCGGCTCACCTGAGCAGTTACGTTAAGCGCGGTGTGTCCGTTTCTTGCGACGTTCAGCTGTGCTCTCTCGTATTCGCTTCCGGACTTCGCTATGCGGGTAACAAGATTGTTGATTCCGGCATCCAATGAAACCAAAACCCTAGAACCTATGGATTCGCTGTCACCTTTTAGAAGCGCATCCCTGAACGCTATGACAGTATCGAACATCGAACCGCCTGAAACACGGACACCGTTTCCTATGTTGTACGGCGGCTTCTGTCCTGAATCCTTTATAAGTCCAAGTTCCGAAAGAGCGCCGCCCTGAATGTCCTGAAGCCAAAGCTGCCTTGCGTCCGTTGTCTGAAGATTAAGCCCTCTCGAAACCGGATCTATGTTTGCCTTTACCGCAGAACCGCTTTCGTTTATTTTTGCTGCAAGGGCGTACACATTGTCGCCCGCATTTATGTTTATCTTGATTCCGTCTACAGAAATCACGCTGTCGCTTGAAGCCTGCCACGAACTTGCATCCCTTCCGCCGAAAAGATGCTGCTCTTCCGCCCAAAACGTCCTGTTTCCTGCGTTGTCAACGGTCATGTATTTGTTTTCGTCAACTTCGATTTTGTTTGTGTCGATGTTTCCGTTGTACCTTACGCTTTCGATGAGCGGAACTCCGCTTCCCTGAACCGCGCCCATCTCTATCTCGAACGGAACTGCCTTTGTGTTCGTTCCGCCAAAAACGGCATTTCCGTCCGAGGAGATTGCGTTTGCGTTCTGGACAAGTTCCTTCAAAAGCTCGTCAACCTCCATCGCCATGTTGTTAAGGTCGTCCTTTGTGTAGATTCCGTTTGCGCCCGTGACCGCAAGCTCACGAACCCTCTGCATGATTTCAAGGGAATTTGACATGTATCCTTCCCTGAGCGCAAAATTATCCGTAAGTGTCCTTGCGTTTTTCTCAAAAATATTCACACGCCCAAGATAGGACTTGTAGCGCACAAGATGACCTGCCGCAATCGGGTCTTCCCTAAGCTGCTGTATTTTTTGCTGGCTTCCCATCTGATTGTTTGCCCGGTTAAGCCTCCCTTCTTGGATTCTAAGCGCATACTGCGTATCCATATTGTTCATGCCGGAACTGATTCTTCTCATGTGCTGCTCCCGTAAAACTAAATATCACCTGACAAATGTTCGCCTTGGAACACCTAGACTCCAAGACGGTTTATTACCGTGTCGATGAGGCTGTCCCAGACGCTTACGAATTTTGCCGCGGCGTTGTAGCCGTGCTGGAATTTTATTATGTCCGAAAGTTCCTCGTCGATGTTCACTCCGCTTATTGAATCCCTAAGATTTCTAAGGTCGTTCATTATTGCAAGATGGCTGTTGAAATTGTTCTCCGCCTGCTCGCCTTTTAACGCCACGTTAGTTACGCTGTCTGAAAAATAGTCGTCCAAGGTCTTTTTGCTTCCAATCATTATTCTTGTGTTTCTTATGGAAGCAACATCGATGGCGGCTCTCGCGTCTCCCGGATTTATGTTTCCCGAATCGTCCCTGTATGCGGCTGCCACGCTCATGACATCGTTTTTTATGACTTCGTTCACTTCTATGTAGCCTGACGGATTTACGACAGGAGTCACGGCAAACTGAGCTCCGTTAAGAGAAGTTACAGCATCGGCTCTTGCATAGTCGAACGCGCCTGCTTCTCCGCTTGCAGAAAGAATTCCGGAATATCCTGTGAGGAAAAAGCCTGAATCTTCCACATGACGGATTACAAAATCGGGGTTTCCGGAATCCTGACTGGTGGTCGCCTTGAGAACAAGATTATTATTCCTGTCAAGATATGCCTTTACCTCGCCCGCTGAATCGTTTATGCGGTTTATGACAGCCTCGACTGTATCAGTCGGATGATACGGAACTTCAACATTTCCTGAATGTCCGCTAAGCGTCATGACACCCTCAAGTCCAATCTGTTCCTGAAGGTTAAGCCGTGTGGTTCCTGTAAGACGGAATATGTATGAGCTATCGAACGCTCCGTCGCCGTCCCTGTCAAAGTTACCGTTCACATTCTCAACAAACGGTCTGTGGGTGAAAAAATCAAGACCTGTGACATGGTTTAGACCGTACGCATTCCTATGAACATCATTTACAAGGTCGGAAAAATTCATCGTCATTGTGTTAAGACCCTGGATTTCCTCACGGATATCAATGTCCCTAAGTTCTATAAGAGCGCCGAGAATTCCGCCTTTAATATTTGCGTCAAGTCTTGTGTCGTCCCATACAAGTTTACTGTACGAGTTGTTGTCCGTGGGGCTTACAATGTCAAAAACCCTTGCGATTCCCCCTTGAACCAGAACCTGTCCGCCAAGATGAACCATGAACTCGTCCGCATCCCGGCGGTCGGTGGTTATGTTTGCAAGTTTTGAAAGTTTGTCCACAAGAAGGTCGCGCCTGTCAAGAAGGTCGTTCGGGTTATCGCCCATGGCACGGCTTCTTACGATTTCTTTATTGATTGCAGCTATCTCTTTTGCATAGTCGTTCACTTGTTTTACGGTGGTCTCTATGTCTGAATTTATAAGGCTTCCGATTCCGGTAAGTGAATCCCACTTTGTCCTTATTGAATCGGTCAAAGATTCGGCTCTTGTAACCACAGCTTGCCTTGAAGCCTGGTTTTCAGGATGCATTGAAAGTTCCTGCCAACTTTCCCAGAATTTATCCATGTTGAATCTTATAGAGACTTCCTCAGGTTCGTTGTAGACAGCCTCTATCATCGTGTAGTAGTCGCTTCTTGTCTTCCAGTAGGATTCTTCGTTCTGAATCGAAGTGATTCGCTGATCAAGCATTTCGTCACGGATTCGCTCCACGCTTTGAGTATCGATTCCCTGACCTATCATGCCCGCCCTTTCTGCCCTCTCCAAGTCGGGTCTGTAAAGAGGGTCAAATTCCTTCATATTCACTCGTTGACGTGAATACCCTTCGGTGGATGCATTTGAAATATTATGACCTGCCGTGGTGATGGCATCCGTATGCGCCATGATGCTGCGTTTTCCAAGTTCTATTCCTGAAAATGTCGATCCCATTTTTCGCCTCTCTATAAAATCAGAACAGTGTGTTCACAACCACGCTTTCCGGCTGCTGGACTATGTAGCCTTTCTTTGAATACAGCCTGTTCTTGCTCTGCGGAAGAGCTTCGTCGATGGTTTTCTGCACAAAGCCTTTCGTAATATCTATGTAATCGCCCAACGCCTTATTTTCGCTTCTGCATTGAACGAGTTTTCCCCTTACAAGCGCCAAAAGATTATTTTCTTCCTCAGAATAGGTCTTCTTTTCCGAAGCAAGGCTTTCTCTTTCTGCGTCGAGTTCATTGAAAGAATCCATCAGAAAATTAAGCCTTGCGGTCACATCCACAAGTTCTATCCAGTCTTTTTCGATTACGGCTTTCCTCAACCTGTTCTGTTCCACAAGCATTTCGGAAATAACCTTATCTTCTTTTTCAAGAACTTCAGCATAATCTCGATTCATGCAAATCTCCTCAAAGGAAGGAACGAATCCTTAAAACCTCATTTCCTTATCGGAATTTGGAAAATGAACTTTAGTATTTTTATTCTTATGCGGCAGGAATAAATCAGCGGACACGGCGTTTTATGCATAGAAAGATGGAGTTTAAAAAGCATGGCATATTTGGTATAATTTTCACACTTGTTATAAAAACCCGGGGGCTAAAATGTTTAAAAACAGGTTTGCAATCGCTTTCATTTCAATCGCCGTTTTCTTTACAATCTCATGCGATAAAAATAAAGACGGACTTTCAGGCAATTCAAAAGTATTTTCATTGGCAGAAGGGCAATTTGCGGACAATGAAATAGAATACGAAGATTATTCGTTCATAGATGCTAAAGATTTTTTCAACCTGGACTACAGACCTGAAAAAGCGGAAGAACCGTCCGTTCCCGGCAAAGTAAGACTTGAAAGCCCCGAACCTTCAAGCGAAAAAAGCACATCGTTCATTCCCGGACTTAGACCTCTGAACAAATACAAGACAAAATACCATGAAAAACGAGTTAGCGACATCGACTACGAAAAATACGTCTCGTCCATGAAAAGCGAGGCAAAAAAAGAAGCCGAAAAAAGGGCGAAGAACCCCGTAAAGTCTGATTTTTCAGAAGAAGATTTTGAAAAAGAAAGAAATAGTGCCGACGGAATGGCGATGCCGATAAAGGATGAAAAAGCAGACGAAAACGGTCCGCTTGTTATAAAGGATTGGGGACCTAAAGACCTTATTCCGAGCTCAATAAAAAATCCTGAATTTTACGTAGAATTCAGCCATCCTGTCATCGCTCTTGCAGCACTCTCTAATCCTGAAAAATACCAGAAAGAAGCAGGCTTGATTATGAGCATAAGCCCACAAATCAGGGGAAAATACATATGGTACGGAACAAGGAACCTTTCGTTTGAGGCGGCAGAACCTTTAGATCCGCTGGTGGAATACACCGTAACCATATCGTCTTCGGTAAAGTCAATCGGAGGGCAGAAACTTTCGGGCTCAAAATCGTTTACGGCAAAATCGGCAGTTCCTTTCATAGTTGACATACTTCCCGGAGAGAGCGCAAAAAAAGACACAACTAAAAACATACGCTATTCGGATGAAGCCGGACTAAGACTGGAAATAGTTGACATACTTCCCGAAGAGAATGCAAAAAAAGACACAACTAAAAACATACGCTATTCGGATGAGGCCGGACTAAGACTGGAAGATGCAAAGTTTTTTAAAGTCAGGTTCAACGGATACCTTACGCAGGAAAGTGCAAAAAATCTAATCAAGGTTTCCATGGAAGACAGCGGTCAATGGTCGGCTCAGCCTTTAAGTTTTTCAATCATTCCGGACTACAGCAAAGAAAATGGCAACGACTCCATGCAAGACGCTTTGCTTTCAAACTCGTTCTACATAACAATATTATCTCCGTTGCAAAAAGACCATTACATAGCTGTGGAATCATACGACGCGCTGAACAACACTTTCCACAAAAAAGGATATTTTACCGAGCGTCCGTTCATATTAAAAGAAAGCTACAACTCAAGCGGCTACTTACAGTCCACCGTCTCATGGACGTTCAGGTTCAACAAGGAAATAGACAAGACCTCCGTAAAGAACGCAGTGTCCGTGGAAGGCATAAAACTTGACGATGCAAACTTTTCGATATACGGAAAAACTCTTACGCTCCAGTTCTTGAAGATTCCTCCGGAAGAAGAAAGAAAGATAACGATTTCCAAAAATCTCCGTGATATATACGGCGCAAACCTCGAAAAAGAGATACAGGACAATGTAAAGGGCCGCCACATATCAGGCTACGCAAGATTCATTGACAGCGGAACAAAGATGCTTGAATCCCAGTTTCCGCACAAACTGATTTTTGAGTACATGAACGCAAACGCAGAAAGCGCATATAGACTCTCAAAATCCACAGATCCGCTTTACACTCCGGGCTGGCAAGAATATTGGACGAGCGAAAAAGGCGGCGGAACATTTTTCGGCGGCTCGACAAAAGAAAATATAAGGGAATTCCAAGAGATAGATCTTGAACCGTATCTTACAAACGGAAAAGGAAACGTCATGTTCGAGGCGGACATAAAAACCCTTCAATATGAGTATGACAGCATTGAATACACTCCATCGAAAAACTTCCTGAACCTTCAGGTTACTGACCTTGGAGCAACTGTACGGTTCGGAATAAACAAGGCTGTGGTCATGGTAAGAACTCTTTCAACCGACAAGCCTGTAATCGGCGCTAAAGTCTACCTAAGGTCATATTCCCCCGAAAAAAGAGGGCTTCCTTCCGATTCTGCCCTCACCGACGAAAACGGACTTGCCGTCATAAACGGGGACAAAAGATATCAGTCACTTTTTGAATCGGACTACGACGAAAATTATATAGCGGTCGTGGTTGAATCCAACGGAGACAAAATAACTTTTAGACCGAACGACCATTGGGCATGGGGAATTCCTAGGGGGTACATAAACGAAGCGCTCACTGAAAAACCGAGGACGTTCATGTTCGTTGACAGAGGAGTCTACAAACCCGGAGAAACTGTAACGTTCCGAGGGATAGACAGAAACCAGCAGATGGGAAGTTTTGTCCCGTTCGCCGGAAAATACACTGTAACCCTTGAAAAAAACTCATGGAACGATTCATCCATATATGGAATGCTGCAAGGAACAACGAGCGCTTCCGGCGGTTTCTGGGGAAAATTTTCGCTTCCTAAGGAACTTGAACCCGGACGATACAGAATAAAATATAAAAGAGGCACAAAAACCTATGCCTCCGAGGTGTCTTTTACGGTCGCCTACTACGAAAAACTTAAAATTCAAGGCGCTGTCACAACCGAAGAAAAGGATATCTACGCAGGAGATTCGGTAAAGGCATCGGTGAACGCCTCATATCTTGCAGGAGGCTACCTTGCCCATCAGCCGTATGCGGCAAACTGGTACACGGAGCCTGCAACATTCTCTCCTTCGGCAAAGGAACTTGAAAAATTCAAGTTCGGCATAAATACCTATTGGGACGACGATTATGAAGGAAGAAAACACGTCGCAAGCTATTCTTCGATTCTTTCGTCAAAAGGAACGGCGGAAATCTCCTGCTCCACCGAAGGGAACATGAAAGGTACTCCATACATTTACAGGGTCGAAGTGGACGTAACCGACGAGTCGAACCAGAAAATAACCCTTTCATCGTCAAAATTCGTGAACCCCGCCATGTTCTACATGGGAATCGGCCCTGTCAACGGAAAAGGCGGCTTTGTGAAAACAAAAAAAGAGATGTCAATTCCTCTTGTGATGGTAAGCCCCGACGAGAAAATAGTCGAGGACATGTCAATTTCCTCATCAGCAATAGAATACACGTTCACAAGGCATTATTGGACTTATGACATACAAAACAGCGTTGACGACTCTCTTTACAAACGCTACACGGAACATCATGAGACAGAATCAAAAGGAAGCATAAAGGCATCGCCTGTAACAAAACTTACTCTTGTTCCGCAGAAGGCAGGCTACTACACCCTGACGGTTTCCGCCACAGACAAAAAAGGGCGCGTTTCAACATCGTCAAGGGACTTTTATATAACCGGAAGCGACGCAAGCTGCTTTTTCTCGGACGACGACACATCGCTAAAACTCACTCCTGACAAAAACCTTTACAACCCCGGCGAGACAGCCCAGGTTCTTCTTGAAAGCCCCTTGGAAAAAGGCGACTACCTTATATGCGTCGAACGGGAAGGAATCTTCACCCAAGAAATAAGACACATCCCTGAAAACACGACGGTAATCGATGTTCCTGTCGCACGAAACTACGTACCCGTATGCTATGTTACAGTATCATCCTACTCCGTGCGCAAAGGAAAACCAACGCACGAATACGGCGAAAGGGACATGGATAAGCCCAAAGGATATTACGGAGCTACGATGCTTTTTGTGAATCCGCTTGTAAGGGCGTTTTCAATACAGGCTGAAACCGACAGTCCCGTGTACAGACCGGGCGACACTGCTACGGTTAACATAAAAGCCACCAAGGCTGGAAAACCGCTTGCAAATTCTGAAATAACAGTTATGGCAGTAGACAGGGCAGTTCTTGACCTTATAGATTACCATGTCCCAAATCCTATAAAATTCTTCTACGACGAGTACAATTTCAGGTTGCGAGTATCAGGCGGAGACTCAAGGGCATACCTCATGGATCCTGTAACGTACAGCATAAAAAATCTTCAGGGAGGCGATGAGGACGACGACAAGGACGAAGACGAGCGAAAGGACTTTAGACCGACCGCACTTTTCGAGCCGAGCATAATCACGGACAAGGACGGAAACGCAAGCGTCTCGTTCCGTGTCCCGGACTCACTTACAACGTACAGACTTACGGCGTTCGGCGTGAACGGAGAACTTCTTGCAATCCAAGAAAATGAATTTGCGGTGCAGAATCCCATAAACGTACAGGCGGTGCAGCCAAGACGGCTAAGGGAAAGGGACACGGCAGAATGCGGAGTCATCCTTACAAACCTTGATGCGAACAGCCACGAGGTCGAAGTGAGCGTAAGCATAAGAAGTCCAAAATCAAATTCTCCGGATGACGAAACGATGGGTCTTCTCACAAAAGCCGGAAGCGCGTTCATCGACGGAGAAACCGTCCATACCGTAAAAGTCGCTGGCGGACAAACATCCGCCGTATACTTTGACATCGCCGCTCAGGACGACGGAGACATAGAACTTGTCTACAGGATAAAATCAGGAGTCCTAAAAGAAAGGCTTGTCTCAAGGCTCACGATAGAAAAAACATACTGCATGGAAACGGTAGCTCTCCAAGGCTCAACGGACAGTTTCAAGGGAAAATCCGTATCTGCGGCGGAAGAAATAGTCATTCCGTCCTTTGCGGAAGATGGAAAAGGAAGCCTTTCGGTAACTCTCGATGCGACACGGCTTGGACTTTTGGGTTCGGCAGTGAACTACGTTTTCGACTATCCTTACGGTTGCCTTGAGCAGCAGTCGTCAAAGATACTTCCGTTGGTCATGTTTGAAGAATACATAGACGTGTTCGGTTTGAATTCAAAAATAAAGAACACAAAAAAATGCGTGATATCGCATTTCAAAAACTGGAAGAACGAACAGCTGGACGACGGAGGATTTCCTTATTGGCCCGGAACAAAGACTTCAAGCCTGTACGTCTCGCTCCGCATGGCGCACATATACGCCACGGCGATGAACCGAGGCTACAAGCACAAAGATTTCCCCATCGACATAGAAAACCTTCTTTCATACATAAAGACGGAAATAATGAAAAATTCGGAATCAAAGGGAAAAAATCTGCCAACAAACGACATGGCGTATGCGCTGTACGTCTTTTCAATGCTGGATGACGACTCGCTTGACTCTTTCTATCCTTTGTTTGAGGAAGAAGCGAAAAAAGACCACTACATCGGAGCGCTAACCGCACTTTCATACATGAACAAAGGCGGAAATAAAAATATCGAGAAAGCAAGGTATCTTGCAGAAAGAATCCGTATGTACATGAGACCTAACCTAAGGTCGGTTGACATAACAGATCCTATCGGATACAGGAACAGTTCCATATTCCACACGGACATCGACAAGACTGCGGAAATCCTGAAGCTTTTCACAAGAATCAATCCTAGCGACGAGATGGTCGACCGCCTTGTATACAACCTTCTTTCCGAATGCCAGAACGGATACTGGGCATCCACCGCCACGACTTCCAACATACTCGAAGCGTTCAACGATGTCATAAAGGGAAGAAATCTTGATTACACAGATTTCAAGGGAAAAGCGACTATCGAAAACATCACTTTCTCCGAAGGAAGTTTCAAGGGAGCGGGCGCAAAACCGATAACCGTAAAAAGAGAATTCGAAGGTCCTATCCTTTCGGGCTTGAAGAAGGACGAACCGTTCCTTTTGAAGTTCAGCGCAAACGGAACCGGAAAACTTTACTATAATGCGGAACTAAAATACGCCCTTCCCGACGAAACGATTTCAAAGCGGAACAACGGATTCGATGTTAGATACACAATCTACGACACCGAAAAAAAGAATAACATCGAGCCGAACACGGGAAATCTTGTGTACAGCCTTAAAAGCGGAACGACGTACAAAATCACGGTAACAGTATCATCCACGATGGATGCGTACAACGTGGCTCTAAGAATTCCGATTCCATCAGGAGCTGAAATTCTTGATCCAAGGTTCAAAACCTCAGGCTCAGTAGAAAATGAATCCATCAAATCCGAATGGTGGACTTCGCTTTCAAATTCAGTGATATACGACAACGAATTTCAGTGCTTCTGGGACAATTTCAAAAAAGGAGAACACGAAGTTTCGTTCCTGTTCAGAGCCGCAAGAAGAGGCGTGTATCCTGTAACTCCTGCCCTGGCAGAATGTATGTACTCCGCCGAACGCTTCGGTCGCTCCGACGGCTACATATACACAATCGAATAAATGCGGATTTTTCGCTTTTCTGCAAAAGTTTTTTGGGTATCGGCATTGATTTCAGTGCCGATACTCATTTTTCTGTACTATGCGCTGTCTCCGTTTCCCGAACTTAAATCGTTTGAAAAGCGGAATTACAGCGTGCAGTTCTACGACAGAAACGAAAGGCTCATCTACGTTACAGCCCTTGACGGAGGTCTTAGAAGGGAATTTATACCGTATGAAAATATTCCCGAACACGTAAAAAAAGCCTTCATAAAATCCGAGGACAGAAGGTTTTTCTTTCATCAAGGAATAGACCTTCAGGCGATTTTTAGAGCGACTTTCCAGAACATCGTCGGAAAAAGGACGGTAAGCGGAGCTTCCACGATAACGATGCAGCTTGCTCGTCTTGTCTATGGGGAAAAAGAACGGAATCTTACCTCAAAAATAAAAGAGACGGACGCGGCGTTCAGGCTGGAGGCGAAACTTTCCAAAAAAAAGATTCTTGAGCTTTACCTGAACAACCTTCCGTTCGGGAACAACGTGGAAGGAATCGAAAGTGCCGCACATTATTATTTTTCAAAAAGCGCGCGTGAACTTTCAAAAGAAGAGGCGATGCTGCTTTCGATAATCCCCCGCCGTCCGATTACATACAATCCGCTTTCAAATCCTGAAATCGCAGGAAAAAAAGCCGCCTTTGTCTTCAGTTTTTCCGAAAAAAAACTCGTCCAAACGGCAAAAAATCTCGGCGGAAAAGCCTACGATTGGCCTTTCCGATTTCCGCATCTTGTCGAAAAAGCAAAAAAGGAAATTCCGCCATTTGCCTCACGGTGCGACCTTAGCGTGAACCTCGACATACAAGAATTTTCGAAATTCTGCGTGAACGCAAAGCTTTCCGAAGCGAAAGATTCCCGAATCGACAACGCGGCTGCCGTAGTCCTTGAAAACAGCACAGGAAAAGTCCTTTCGTGGGTGGGAAGCAACGACTGGTTCGACAAATGGCATTCAGGTCAGATTGATGGAGTTCTCACTCCAAACCAAATGGGAAGCTCCATGAAGCCTTTCCTTTATGCAGCCGCCCTCGAAAAGCGAAAAGACTCTTCACCGCTTTTTTTTCCAACGAGCGTACTTGCTGACGTTCCGATGGAATTCGGAGGCGAAAAAATATATTTTCCAAGAAATTTCAACAACCGCTACAACGGACCTGTCCTTTTCAGAATGGCGCTTGCCTCAAGCCTGAACGTGCCTGCGGTCTACATCCTTTCAAGACTGTCCGTGCCGTACTATCTTGAAGTCTTGTATTCGCTCGGCTTTGAATCCTTAAAAAAAAGCGGAAAAAAAGCCGACCTCGGACTTGCGCTCGGCGCAGGCGAAGTGAGCCTTCTTGAGCTTGCGTCCGCTTTCTCCGTATTTCCAAGGGACGGAATCTACATCGAACCCACATATATAAAAGGAACGGAAGGCAAAAAAAGGAAAGTCTTCGAGCCTGACACGGCAAGAATAATCTGCGATTTTCTAAAAGACAAAAGCGCAAGGGCAACAGGATTCGGCTATTCCCAGACATTCCTTACAAAATATCCTTCAATTTTCAAAACCGGAACCGCAAATCAGTTCCAAAACATAGTCGCCGTTGGTGCCACACCAAAATACACAGTCGCCGTCTGGATGGGAAACTTTTCAGGGAACACAGTAATCGGAAAGACAGGAAGCTCGCTTCCGGCACAGGCGGCAAAAGAAATTCTTGACTTTCTGACCGAGGACGAAAAGCTTGACTTCAAAGACCCCGAAAACTTCCGAAAATCAAAAATCTGTTCGCTTTCCGGAATGAAACCGAACGAAGATTGCCCGACAACTCTTGAAGAATATGTAGAAATCTCCCGTGAACGGACAATCCAATCCTGCAACTGCGATTGGCACAGGCGGAATTCCAAAGGAATTCTAACAACCCACTATCCTGCAGAATATCAAGGCTGGATTTCAAAAAACCACACGAACTCATTTATAGAATATTCCACTTCGGAATTAAAAATCGCGAGCCCTGCAAACGGAAGCGTTTTCTACATTGACAAAACCGACATCAAAGAACAAAGAATTCCCATAAACGTCCTTGGAGGAATTTCAAAAAAAGATGAACTTACGGTACTTTACGACGGAAAAGAACTTTCCGAGAACGGAAAAAAAACAAGAATCCTCCGTCCCTTCGCTTTCACCATTCCGCTTGAAAAAGGATTACATACGCTGACCGTAAAACTTGAGAACGAAGAAAAGTCCATAATTTTTGAAGTAAAATAGAAGCATACGAAACTCAAAAAATTCCTTAATTTTGAGCGGCAGGTTATTGACTAAGGAAGGCGTTATGATATATAGTTTCGCTTGTCGATAACTTGGTGCCTGTAGTTCAGTGGTAGAGCGCCAGATTGTGGATCTGGTTGTCGTGGGTTCAATCCCCACCAGGCACCCTCATCCAAACAGGTTCGATTATCACAAATGCGCGCCCGTAGCTCATCTGGATAGAGTCCCGGACTTCGAATCCGGTTGTAGCAGGTTCGAATCCTGTCGGACGCATAAACAACAAATGTTGTTTGACAATTAATTTAGGGCCATTAGCTCAGCTGGTAGAGCAACAGACTCTTAATCTGTGGGTCGCAGGTTCGAAGCCTGCATGGCTCAGATGAATAGGAAGGTAAGTAGCCTAAAGGCTAGGACTTGACATTCCTAAGAATCATCGGTATATTGTTTCGACTCACTTTGTGAGCGAGAGTGGTGGAATTGGCAGACACGCCAGACTTAGGATCTGGTGCCTCGGCATGAGGGTTCAAGTCCCTCCTCTCGCAGGATTCCACAGCAGTACATACCGAGCGATATATTTTGCGGGAATAGCTCAGTGGTAGAGCGCCACCTTGCCAAGGTGGATGTCGCGGGTTCAATCCCCGTTTCCCGCTCTTACAGAAGCGATTCGGTACATCCGAATCGCTTTTTTTTTAACCGGATAGTGCCGGTAAAGAATAAAGTTCTCTTGCGAGAAACCCTTTTAGTACCATAAGGATATGCCAATGAATTTTACGAAAGAATTTACCCCTATCGAAAAGTCTCGGATGAAACTTTCGATTACCGTTAAACAGGATGAGGTGCAAAACCGATATGCGCTTTTAACGAAAAAATATGCGAAACAGCTCCAAATACCGGGCTTTCGTAAAGGCAAAGTACCGGTAAAAATCCTTGAACAGAAATTCGG
>CALHVG010000051.1 GCA_938039145.1 uncultured Treponema sp. | reverse complement strand
GGGCCATCAATAATCCAACCAACATATATCAAAACAGCTGGTTCCATTATGCCAAGGTATACGCAGCACTTACCGGATGTCTCGGGTTTATGGTCATTAAATATCACTGGGGAAAGCTCGGCAAAGCGCACTGGTTTAAGGCATTTCCTTTTGTCATCGTTGCCATCAATATTTTGATTGCCGTCGTCTCTGACTTTGAAAGCGCGTATCACTTCTTTGCACTTGGCGAGCAGACTTGGGTTACCTCCGAAGGCGCCACTCAGGTTGCCGGCTGGAACAATGTGTTTAACGGCATCGCCGGACTCTTGAACATCTTCTGCATGACCGCTTGGTGGAGCGTCTATACCTCCAAAGATGAGCGCGACATGCTTTGGCCCGATATGACCTGGGTCTTCATTATCGCGTACGATATCTGGAACTTCTGCTACACCTATAACTGCCTGCCGCATCACGCATTTTTCTGTGGCTTTGCACTTCTCCTTGCCCCAACAGTTGCCAACGCACTCTGGAACAAGGGCGCTTGGATTCAAAACCGTGCAAACACGCTGGCCATCTGGTGCATGTTTGCTCAGGTCTTCCCCGCCTTCCAAGAAAACAGCGTTTTTGTAACTCATTCGGTACTCAATTACAACACCAATGTCATTGTGTCCGTCATTGCACTGATAGCAAATGTCCTCGCACTTGGCTATATCATTTACCGCTCCAAGATGCAGGACATTAACCCCTACACGCACGATGTCTTCCGGGGTACTCGTGATTTTGAGCAGGCGGCTGCTCGCATTGCTCCGGGTGAGATGGAGTAGAGCTCAGGCATTTCTTACGGATGGTTTGAGCCTATATCCCTGCCGTCAGCATTTGTTTGCCGTCAGCATTTGTTATCTGTAGTAAGTTATATATCCGGCTTGCATATGCAGGCCGGATATATCATATGTATTGCGTTTTTCAGCGTACTAAGGAGCGACCATGTCAGAAATCTACCTTGCAGGCGGATGTTTTTGGGGCGTGGAAGCGTATTTCAAGCGAATTCCGGGCGTTACACTGACGGAAACTGGTTATGCCAACGGAAACACTGACAAAACCACCTATCGAGAGCTTGATAAAACCGATCATGCGGAGACCGTGCGAATCGTATACGAACCTTCAAGGGTCAGTCTTGAAGAAATACTTTTTCATTATTTTCGGATAATAGATCCGACTTCCGTGAACAAGCAGGGAAACGACATCGGCCGCCAATACAGAACGGGTATATATTACAAGAATACCTCAGACGAAAAATCGGTTAATTCATTTATTGCTTTTATGCGGAAAAAATATTCAAAACCTCTTGCTGTCGAGACTGCTTTATTGAAGAACTTTGTCCGTGCGGAAGAATACCATCAGGATTATTTGGATAAGAATCCGGGCGGTTATTGCCACATCGATTTGTCGCTTGCGTCAAAACCTCTGTCCGACGAAAGCCGTTTTCCTGTTCCAAGCAAAGACTCCTTGAAAAAAAGTCTTAGTCCTATTCAATACGAGGTTACGCAGAACAAGGCGACTGAAAAACCTTTTTCAAGCGAATACGACAAGTTTGATGAAAAAGGAATCTATGTCGATGTGGTTACGGGAAAACCACTTTTTTCGTCAAGCGACAAGTACGATGCAGGCTGCGGCTGGCCGAGTTTCACAAAACCCATAACGACGGATGCGCTGGGATATGAGAGCGATTACAGCCACGGAATGAGCCGAACGGAAGTCTTGTCTAAAAGAAGCCGAGCCCACTTGGGCCACGTGTTTGACGACGGTCCACGTGAAAAAGGCGGACTGCGCTACTGCATAAACGGTGCATCTCTTAGATTCGTTCCGTATGACAAGATGGAAAAGGAAGGCTACGGAGATTATCTTCCGTATGTAAAATAGGCGGATTTCGTCTTGCCCCTTTACTCGAATGTAGGGGAGGCAATATTCCCGCTTTGTTAAAACAAAAATGCCGTGGTTTATCCACGGCATTTTTATTTTATAGAGTTTAATCCCCTATAGTTTGAACTTGCTTACTTCGGAAGTAATGGTTTCGATGCTCTCTTTGTTCTTTTGGGCAATCTCGTTTACCTCTTCAACGGAGCTTGTTATCTGTTCCGCTTCGTTTGCAATTTCGTTCATCCTTTCGGTTGTTTCATGCGTGATTTCTGAAAGTTTTCTCATCTCGATGGTAATCTGTTCTCCGCCTTCAATCATTTCCGCAGAGCTTGTGCTAAGTTCGTTTGTTACATCGTTAAGTTTATCTATAGCATCCAGCACCTGCCTTGCGTTTTCTTCCTGTTCGTGCATGACGTTCACAATTGAGTCTTCTTTGTCGGAAATCCTGCTTACAGATTCATAGACTTCTATGAACGTTTTTTCAGCCTGCGAACCTGATACGGTAAGTTGTCCGATTATTTCCGTGGATTCTTTTAAGACGATTCCAATCTGCTTTCCCTGCGTGTTGGATTCTTCGGCAAGTTTTCGGATTTCGTCTGCGACTACGGCAAATCCCTTTCCGGTTTCTCCTGCGTGCGCCGCCTCTATCGCAGCATTCATCGCAAGAAGATTTGTTTGGCTTGCGATATTTTGGATAACCTGGCTTGCCTCAAGAAGAGATGCGGACTTTTCTGCTATCTGGCTTACCACCTCGTTTGCCATGCGGGCACCGTCTTTTCCGAGTTTTGTCTGGTTGTACACATTTTTTATGAGCCTGTTGCTTTCTTCAAGAGTCTCAGTTATTTGGACGGTGTTTTCTGCCATATGTGTTATGAGCGATGTCGATTCTGAAATTGCCTGCGTCCTGCGATCTATGCCTTTTACAAGCCGATTTAGTTTTTCGTTTATCTGCTCAACTGTCGCGACAGTTTCGGTTACGCTTGCCGCTTGACTCAAAGCCTTTTCTTTTACGGTGCTGACGTTTCCGCCTATATGCCTTATTGATGACATTGTTTGTGCCATGTTGCTTGAAAGATCAGAACTCACCGTCGTCATGTTGTCAGTTTCAGCTCTTAGCAAGGTAAACATATCGTGGCTGTGTTCTATAGCTGAGTTCAGGTTTTCCATCAGCTTTCCAATCTCGTTGTTGCTCTTTACTTCTATCCTGTCGGTAAGGTCTCCATCGGCAATTTTGTTTAATATTACGCCAAGCCGAGCAAAGTATTTTTTAAGAGCACGGACGGCAAAAAATGCCATAGTAAAGTAGCTGATGAACATCAGAATCCCGATGATTATCATGTTATGAAGAAGTGAATAGAACAACGAAAGAATTTCGTTCTGTTCGATAAAGATAAAAAGTTTCCAGCCTGTCTCTGGAAGCTGGAACATGGTGGTTTTCCATTTCTTTCCATCAAGATTTATGATGTGTGATTCACTTGTCATTTTGTTCATTTCTGTAAACGCTTCTACACCGACTTCAAGCAAAGTCTTTGAGTTATATTGTGGATGCTTTGGATCTGCAAGGATTGTGTCGTCGCCCTGCAAGAGCATACAGTATCCTGTCTTTCCGATATTGACACTGCTTATAAATGATGTAAGGTCGGTAAGTCTTATATCTATACCCAAACAACCGATGTATTCATTTCTTGCGTTCTTTACGCTTTGTGCGACGGTGATGGTAAGTTCGCCGTCCTCGGAGTAGTAGGCATCGGTTGTTATGATCTTTTCTTTCGAAGCCATGGCATCTTTATACCACGGTCTTGTGCGGGGATCGAATACTTTGCCAGTTAGCTGGGCTGTAAGTCCCGCAGTACCTCCCCATATAGTCCCCATGTATATCTGACTGAATTCCGGGTGATGCTTTTTTGCACGTTCAAACAAATATTCGATTTCCTGTTCAACTTTGCCGTTATGCGAATAGGTCGAGCCGGGTTTTGAAGATTCTGCAGTGTACTTAAAGATTGTATCATCCGCATTCTGCAGGACAGGGGATTCGGCAAGTGTTCCTGTTACATTTTTTGCATCCTGCATAAAATGATTTATGTTTTTTTCTATGTTTAAAAACTGCTGCTCCACAAGTTCATCGAATAGGACGATGCTTTTTTTGTGTAGCTGCACACCGATAAATACGCTTATAAAGCTCACTATTGAAACAATAGTTATCGCGATTCCTCTAAAAATCCTTACGCTAATAGGCGTAGCCTTTTTTACCCTGACAGATTTTCCGTCAGGACGTGCAGAACTATTTCCAATGTTCTCCATAATTCTTATTCCTCTAGTTTTTAGAAAATATAGTAATTTGTATTAAGCAGTGATGTAACGATTTTTATTAACTCTATATTTTTTTTGTTCTTTAGTCTATGGTAAAATACGAATTTGGTGAGAATATCGTGATATTGCGAAAAATTTGAAGATGTTCTTTAATCTCGAGTATCGTCTCTATTTTTTATAATTATTGACGGCTTTTTACCGATTTTATACTATCTTTAATACAAATTTTAATGAAATCTGTAAAAATCACACGCTTTTATCGGGGGTAAAATGAAAAATACAATCGAATGGGTGGTCTTTGGACTCGTAATGACGCTGATATTTTCTTTGATGAAGCTAAATAAGAAAAAGGATTTAGAATCCAATGTCGGAAACACATTGAAATTGCCGCTTTATGTGTTTTTTATCGGACTTATCGACTTTCTTTTGTTCGGCGGCTTTGCATTGTTTTCAAATCTTTTCCCGAACGGAACCGAATCGGTGGCGACCACGGCGATTTTTATAGGTTTTTCGCTTCTTGGGCTTTTTTTGGTGTACGTTTATTTTGTTGAAAAATATACATATGATGAAAATGAGATTATTTACAGAAAGATGACTTTCAGAAAAATAAAAATCGAATGGAAGTCTGTTGAGAGCGTAAAATATTCTACGGGAATGCAATGGTTTGTGATAAAATGCGGCGATGGAAAAAAAGCCTATTTTGCCGTCATGCTAAAAGGAATGAAACCGTTTTCCGAAATGATTCTAAAAAAAGTCAGCCACGAAAAAATGAATTACAAAACGCTTGAAACCCTTGAATCAATAATGAACGGAAACGTCGTCGGCAGTATGTAGATTTTAGAAAAATGGAAAGGCGGTAAATCCAAAAATTGGATTTTTGAATTTTCCTGAGAATTCAATCATCGAAAAGGGCGCAAGTTCGACAGTAGTTACGATGGGCGTTTTCTGCTACAATTTCTTCCGTATGAGAATAGGTATAGATACTTTTGGCTGCGACCACGCAAGGAGCGGAATCGGAACATATCTTCTTTCGTTTGCGTCCAATCTTCCCGAAGAAAGCGACATCGAAATTGAATTTTTTGGCGCTGAGATTGACCGATACACATACACGTCGGGAAAAGACATCGGATTCGAAAGTGTGCAGCTTCCGGAATCGTTAAATGCGCTAAGGCTGTGGCATTTCACGAATATTAATAAATTCGCTTCCCAAAGACACTACGACGCAATAATTTATCCCGCTCCTGACAGAGTGCTTCCAATATCGTTCAATGTTCCCGGCATAGCCGTGGTGAATTCTATCCTTTCTGGAAAGGTTGAAGGAAATCGCGATTGGATTCAGAAACTCCAGATAAAAAGAGGACTTTTTAAAGTTCCGAAGATAATCGCTGCCAGCAATTTCATAAAATCAGACCTTGTGCGCCATGGGGTAGGCGAGGAAAAAATTGATGTTGTCCACAACGGGATTGACCATAAACTTTTTTTTCCGTCCGTGGAATTCGAGTCGGATACCGTGAGCATAAAGCCGTTCGCCATAAAAAAACCGTATTTCATCTATTGCTCGAAGATTTCAGGGCCTGCAAAAAAACATGTTGAGTTGATACGGGCATTCTCCAGTTTCAAAGAGAAAACAGGCTTTCCGCATAGGCTTGTGCTTGCTGGTAGCGACGGTTCGTATGCTGCCGAGGTTCATAAGGCTGCTCTTGACTCGCCATGCGCCTCCGACATTTTCCTTACGGGATATTTTCCGCATGAAAGTTTGCCTAAACTTTATTCGGGAGCTGTCGCCTGCATTTTCCCTTCGGTTAAGGAGGGGGTAGGGCTTCCTGTCCTTGAGGCGATGGCGTGCGGAGTTCCTGTTTTGTGTTCGAAAGCCAGCGCGCTTCCTGAAATAGGCGGAGAATCCGCACTCTATTTTGATTCCGATGACATAGAAGGAATGGCAAAATGCATGGAAAAAATCGTTTCCGATTCCGAACTGAGAAACAGGATGTCCGTAGCCGGACAGGAATGGGCAAGGGCATTTGACTGGCGTTTTACAGTAAAAAACACCCTTGACCTTATCCGCAAAATGATTAAAAAAGACTAGAGCTTATAAAGCCTTAATATTTGTTGTCGGCAAAGCCTATCCAGCCTTCGTTTTTTACAAGAGCCTTCTCGAACTCGTCAAGGCTGAACGGATAGCTTTTTGAAAGGCTTCCGGCTATTATCTTTACCTTGGCTGTTCCGTCGTCATTTATAACGATTTTCGCTTCGGCATCCTTTTCGGCAAATGTCCTGAACATATCCTCTATGGATTTTTTGTCCATTTCTATCGCCATCATGCCGCAGTTGAACATGTTCTGCCTGAAAATCCGGGCGAAATTCACCGCCACAACGACATGTATTCCGTTCACCTCAAGAGCCCATGGCGCATGTTCCCTTGATGAGCCGCAGCCGAAATTCTCCCTGGTGATTATAACTTTTTTTCCTGCGACATCTGTCTTTGAGTTGAATCCTTCAAGTTTCAGGTCCTCAAGAAGATACGGTTTCAACGCCTGTTTTGAGATTTCCGTAAGATATTTTGCCGGAATTATTTCGTCCGTGTTTATGTCGGACCTGTCGAGAAAAAGTATATCGCCACCAAACTGTTTCATTTGTTTCCTCCAAGTTCTTATAGTTTAACAGCCACAAAGTCTATTTGTAAAGAGATGAATTTGTAATCTCGCCTGCAATTGCGCTCGCCGCCGCTGTCGCAGGACTCATAAGATGCACCATGCCGCCTTTACCCATCCTTCCGTTGAAATTCCTGTTTGTGGTGGAAGCGCAGACTTCTCCTTCGGCAAGAACTCCGTTACTCATTCCAAGGCACGCTCCGCAGGTTGGGTTTGTCACGCAGAACCCTGCGTCCATGAATATTTCTATGATTCCTTCTTTCAGGGCGGTCTTGTATATTTCAGGGGTGGCAGGGCTTACGATTCCACGAACCCCGTCCGCGATGCGATGCCCTTTTAGTATCTTTGCGGCTATCCTTAGATCGCTAATTCTTCCGTTAGTGCATGAGCCTATGTAAATCTGGTTCACCTTCGTTCCTTTCATTTCGGACACATTTTTTATCTGGTCGGGTTTGTAGCCGACTGTGCATACCGGCTCAAGGTCTGAGATGTCGTAGGTGTGGGCGCTTTCGTAATCTGCATCTTCGTCGGATTTCCATACGGAGTACGACTTTACCGCATCCTCCTTGCTTTTAAATTCGTCTTTTATGAACTTCCAAAGATAGTCCACGGTTTTTTCATCCGGATAGCAGATTCCGCTTGTCGCGCCTGCTTCTACAGCCATATTGCAGAGTGTCATGCGTTCTTCCATATCGAAAGCGTCTACCACCGGTCCTGTGAATTCCATCACGCAGTTTGTAGCTCCGTTCACGCCGATTTTTCCTATCAGAAAAAGAATCACGTCCTTTGCAAAAACGCCTTTTTTCAGTTTTCCGTTCAGCACGAATTTCATCGATTTTGGCTTTCTGAACGAACAGACCCCTTTCAAAATTCCGACTTCCAGGTCAGTTGTTCCGACTCCTGCGGCGAACGCTCCGAACGCTCCGTGTGTGCAGGTGTGGCTGTCACCCATTATCACGGTAAAGCCCGGACGCACATATCCTTTTTCCGGGAATATTGCATGGCAGACACCGTTACATCCTATGTCAAAGAAATCTTTTATTCCCTGGCGTCTTGCCCAGTCTCTTAGGATTTTTTCCTGCTCTGCGGTCTTGCTGTCCTTTGCCGGGGTAACGTGGTCGATGACCGCTTTTATTTTTGCAGAATCAAATACGTGGTCTTTATTCCGTTCAATGAGGTCGTTTATTGCGATTGGCGTTGTTATCTCGTGGCAGAACACCCTGTCAAGGCTTACCACATAGGTGTTATCAAACGGCGTGTCTATAAGATGCAAATCAAAAATTTTTTCTGCGATTGTTTTTCCCATGGTTCCCTCTGTTTTTAGTGCTGATAAAACTCTTTAGTATACATTAACATAAAAACATTCAAGATAGAAGATATGGGATTAAAAAAAAATCAGCATATTGAGTTCTGCGTTTTTCCGTCCAGCCAGCTTTTAAAATTTTCTATGGCGATGTTCATCAGTCTTTTTCTTGTTTCGAATGAAGCCCAGGCGATGTGCGGGGTAAGAACGCAGTTTTCGATTTTTTGAAGCGTACAGTTTTTATCCATGGGTTCGGCTTCAAGGACATCGGCGGCGTATCCTTTGATTTTTCCTGATTTAAGTGCTTCCGCAACGTGAAGTTCGTCTACAAGGCCGCCCCTTGCAGTGTTCACGATGAAAACTCCGTCTTTCATCTTTGATATTGCGGTTCGGTTTATAAATTTTTCCGTCTCTTTTGTAAGGGGCGCGTGAAGGCTTATGAAATCCGATTCTGAAAGCATTTTTTCAAGGCTTGCGATATTTTTTATTGAAGAATCATGTTTGTGCGGAACTACAAGCGGCTTCATTCCGAATGCGTCGGCGATTTTTTCGACCTGTTTTCCGATGTTCCCGTAGCCGAAAATTCCAAGTTTTTTTCCGTAAAGTTCTGTAAGAGGTGCTTTCCAGTAGCAAAAGTCCGGATTTGAAATCCATTCTCCGGATTTTACGGAATTTGCGTGAAGGGCGACATGGTTTGAAAAATGCAGAATGAGGGCGAACACGTGCTGAGCTACAGCCATTGTGCTGTATGCGGGAATGTTTGTAACCGTTATGCCGGCTTCTTTTGCGGCGGTTATGTCCACCTGATTGTAACCCGTAGCAAGGATTCCTATATATTTTAATTTAGCGCATTTTGAGATTACATTTTTATCGATTTTTATCTTATTTATAAGAATTGCGTCTGAATCCCCAATGCGGTCCGTGACCATGTTTTTTGATGTGCGCTCATAGACTGAAACGTCAGCAAAAGCCTTAAATCCGTCCCAACTTAGGTCTCCCGGATTCAATGCATGGGCATCAAGGATAGAAAGTTTCATGCGGCGTTCAGCCCAGAACCTCTACGCCCGTGCTGGAAATGGCAGCATTTATAGCATCTTCCGCTCCGGACGCACCGTCATCAAAATCAACAAGAACCTGGGATTTTTCCGGGTTTGCGACTACACTTGTTACTCCGGCGGTACCTTTTACCGCAGCTTCGACTTTGCTTGCCGTATCCGGATCGAACATTCCGGCCACATATATCTTTTTCTGCATCTGCCTATGCTCCGTACTTGAGATTAACGGTATAATTATAAGCCATTATCAAGATAATATCAAATTTTTCTTTTTGAAGTTCTTCCCAGCTGACCGCACGCGCCGCCTATGTTCCTTCCTCTTTTTGTACGAAGCGTTACATTTATGCCGGCGTTTTCAAGCAAGCCGGAAAACTGTCTTATTTCATTTTTTCCGGGTTCTTCAAACGGAAGGTTTGATACCGGATTCCATGGGATGAGATTCACGTTTACGTCGATTCCCGAAGCAAAATCTATAAGGCGTTTTGCGCTTTCTTTTCCGGTGTTTACGTTTTTCATTAGGGCTGCTTCAAGTGTAACTCTTTTTCCGCTTTTTTTTACATAGTAGTCGATTGCTTTTTTTAGCTCCGGAAGAGGATTATTGAAGCTTACAGGCATTAGTTTTTTTCGAAGTTCTTCATCCGCGGTCGTAAGCGAGACCGCAAGTCTTACAGAAGGGCCGTTGTCTGCAAGGTCGTATATTCCTTTTATTATCCCTGAGGTGGAAATAGTTATGCGCCTTGAAGAAAGGTTTCTTCCTTTTTTGTCGGTTAGGATGGAGATTGCTTTACGGATTTCGTCCATGTTCAGCATAGGCTCTCCCATTCCCATGAATACAATGTTGTCAAGTTTTCCGGAAGATTTTTCAAGGAACAGGAACTGGTCTATTATTTCGCCTGCCGTGAGGTTTCTTGCAAAGCCGAGTTGTCCCGTTTGGCAGAACGCGCAGCCCATTGCGCATCCTGCTTGGCATGATACGCAGGCTGTTTTTCTTCCGTCCTTGTCCGTAAGAAGTACGGTTTCTACTGCAAGTCCGTCCGAAAGCGAAATCTGGAGTTTTAAAGTTCCGTCCGTATCTTTAAGCGTCTGACTTACGGAAGAGGCTCGGATTACCGCTTTTTCTTCAAGAAGCTCCCTGTCTTTTTTTCCAAGGTCGGTCATTTCATCGAATGTTTCTGCGCCGGCGTAAATCCACCTGTAGATTTGAGAAGCTCTAAAAGCCTGACTGAATGATATTGCCGAGGAAATCTCGTTCGGGAAAAGCCCGGTAAGAGGTATTTTTTCCATAAAATCTATAGATGGCACCCGAGCATCAGTCGAAAAGCGGCTTGTTGTTTTTTATTTTATCCAAAAGAGAGTTCACAGCCGTGCTTCTTATTCCGATTCTCTGAAAATTTTCAAGCGTTTCCACAGCTTTCTGCTTGTTGTTCTGCCTAAGATAGCAGTCCGCAAGGTCTATGTAGAGCCTGTAGTTTTTCGGATCGTTTCTTATTAGGTTTTGGAGACGTTCGATTGCCTCGTCGTATTTCCCTTCTCCCTTGCAGATGAGGGCAAGCCCAAGCGCCGCATATATGTCGAAATCGATGTTCAGAGCCTTGTTGTAATATTCCACCGCACCTTTGTAGTCGCCTGTGTTACGAAGGGCATCACCCACACGTGTAAGGATGACTTTGTTCCTGGGATCGAGCGCGAGGATTCTGTTCCAGTATTCGATTGAGCGGAACTGCTGGTTCATTCCTCTGTAGCAGTCGGCAAGCCCGAAAAGAGCGTAGAAATTCTTGGAGTCCATCTCAAGGGCTTTTTCAAAATAATATATTCCCTGATCGAACGTCTTGAGTTTTCTGTGGCAGTTTCCAATGGATGTCAGGATTCGGATGTCAAGATTCTCTCTGTTTAGCTCGAACATACGTGTCCAATAATAAAGAGCATCCTTGTATTCTTTGAAGTCGTAGTGAAGATGTCCAAGACCTATAAGTGCGTATGCGTTGTCCTGTTCCATCTCGAGGACTTTAAGATACATTTCCTTGGATCTTTTGAAGTCATGGATTTTTCTATAGGCATCCGCCACACGGGTAAGAACGGTTATGTTCCTGTCGTCGTGAACCAGATACTGCTCCCAGATGTTGATTGCCTGCTGGTATTGATTTAACGCTTTGTAGCAGTCTGCAAGCCCGAAAAGCGCATAGTTGTTTCCCGGATGGAACGAAAGACATATATTGTAATATTTTATTGCCGCACTGAAGTGATTTTCTTTTCTTTCCGAATCGCCAAGACCTACAAGAGCGTAGTTATTGTTCTCGTCCAGTTCAAGGATTTTCATAAATGCAGCTTTTGCTCCTTCCACGTCGTTCGACTTTAGAAGAACATAGCCGTTCTTTGATAAATCCGAGATTCTGTTGTTCAGGTCGTTTTGAGATTTGTCTTCGGCTTCTTGAGGAACTCCCTGGTTTACACCCGGAAATACAAGTTCAATTTGAGGTTCAATGTTTTCGTCTTTCATTTTTAGATCCTTTTGAAATTATTTGTTAATTCTCTCTTAATAACTTTGATATTACAGAAGCAATTTTTTCATAGATTGGTTCCGCCTTGCTTTTGTTATGGGCAAGAACATATTGCTTCAGCGCCTTTAAGCTCTCGTCTTTTGTCTCGTAGAAAGAACCGACCCTTATAAGTCCGTCGGAGTAGCCCGTAGTGGTGTACAGCCTTCTTGCACCTTCAACATTACCTTCGTTGAACATGACATTGCCTTTTCTGTTAAGAATGACCTTTTGTTCCGAGTTCAAAGATTGAACGGGCTTATCGGTAACTTTTATGAAGCCTTGAGTTCCCTGTTTTTTTTCTATTTCTTCTCTCAGTTTCTCGTTCATTATTTTACAAAAAATCAGATTCTTCATATTATCATATTTTGATGTATTGTCAACATATTCATAATTGAGACGTTTGGGGCGCGGAAAAGAAAAATGGAAAGACTTGAAAATAAAAAAGCTCTCTGAAAAGAGAGCTTTTAAGCGGCAGAAGGGAGTCGAACCCTCGTCTTCAGCTTGGAAGGCTGAGATAATGAGCCGTTATATGACTGCCGCAAGTGATGGGTTTAATATATAGAAAAAAATATTTTTGGTCAATAGAAAAATCGATAATTGCCAAAATTATTCTTATTCTTCCTGAACTTTGTTCTCGAATTTAGTGAACGAAGGGAAGAAAAGCATTTCTATATCTCCGGTTGCTCCGTTTCTCTGCTTTGCTACCACACATTTTGCATCCTGCACGGGGTTCGCTTCGTCCATGATTTTCCTGTCCCTGTGAAGGAACATTACTACATCGGCATCCTGTTCGATTGAGCCTGAGCCCCTTAGCTGTGCGAGGTTCGGTTCCTGTCCTTCCGCATCTCTTCCTACTTGACAAAGAACGATTATGGGAATGTCCAGTTCCCTTGCCAGAGCCTTGAGTGATTTTGAGATTTCGGAGATGTTTTCCCATGTGTTTTCGCTAGGCTTGTCGACCGATATAAGTCCGATATAGTCTATGAATATTGCCTGCACTTGCTGGTTCATCACAAGTCTTCTTGCCGTCGCCCTTATGTCAAGAAGCTGCATATTAGGTGTGTCGATTATGTAAAGCGGAGCGTTGTAGCATTTCCCAGCCGCGTCCTGAAGTTTTTTGAAGTCTGATATGTTCAGCATTCCGTTCCTTAGTTTTATGCTGGGAATACGCGCCACCTGTGAAAGCAGCCTTTGTCCTATTGACTGGCATGACATTTCAAGCGAGAAAAAGCCGCATGGAATATTTTTTTCGATTGCGATTGTCTGCATCATGGAGAGGGCGAACGCTGTTTTTCCGATGGACGGACGGGCTCCTACGATTATAAGTTCCGATTTTTGGAAGCCCGATGTCATTGTGTCAAGCCTTGCGATTCCCGAAGGGATTCCCGTAAGTTCTGAGTTGTTGTTGTATCTTTTTTCGATAAGTCCTATCGTGCTTGAAATAACATCCTGCATATGATGGACTTCTGTGGTGTCGTTCCTATCTGCCAGGTTGAAAATCTTTTTTTCGGCTTCTTCCAATATGTGCTTTGAGTCGTGGCTTGAATCGAAGCACGATGCCTTTATCTCAGCCGAGAGTTTTATAAGGTCTCTGCGTGTGGCGCAGTCCATGACAGTATCTACGTAATATTTTATGTTTGCGGAGGTGGGAACTTTGTCCGTGAGGGATGCGATGTATGCAGGTCCACCTGCCTGTTCCAGTTTTCCGGTTTTTGTAAGTTCGTTTGTGATGGAAACGTAGTCGCCATGCACGTTTTGCTTGAACAGCGACACCATAGCTTCGTATATAGTGCGGTTGTAGTAGTTGTAGAACCTGTCGGATTTTAGGTTGGTAACCGTGTCCGACAATGCATCCCAATCAAGTAGGATTGCTCCCAGGGTTGCTTCTTCCGCATTCGGATTGTTTGGCTGGACGCTGTCCTTTAGTTCGTTTTCACTCATGTTTTCCACCTTTTATGCACGACAAATGCACAGTTTTTCCACAATATATTAATCAGCCCATATACGACAAAGGCTACAACCGAATCTGCCTCGATTGTAGCCTTTGTATTTTTTCGTCTGTATTTAAGACTATTCGGACGAATCTTCCGTATCTTTTGGTTCGGAAGGTTCTTCCGCCTTGGGTTCGGCTTTCTTTTCAGCCTTTTTTGCCCCCTGGCTTTCCTCTTCCGTTCCCTGTGTCTTTACGCAAACTGTTATTTCGGCTGTCTGAGCCTCGTAAAGTTTGATTGTTGCCTTGTAGTTTCCTACGGACTTTATGGCTGCCCCAGGAAGTTCTATTCGCTTTCTTTCAAGCTCAAAGCCGTTTTTCGTAAGCATATCAGAAATTATCTGCGGAGTAACGGCACCGTAAAGTTTTCCGTTCGCTCCTGCTGGCATCTCGATTGTGAAAGAAGAGCCTTCAAGCCTTTCTTTAAGGCTCTTTGCGTTCTGCCTCTTCACTTCTTTTCTTGCCTCTATCTCGGCTTTTTTCGCCTCGAAAATCGCTTCCGTTTCAGGCGTGAACGGAACTGCAAGTTCCCTCGGAAGAAGGTAGTTTCTTGCGTAACCGTTAGCTACGTTTTTTACGTCTCCTTCTTCACCAAGGTGTTTTACATCTACGTTTAATATGACTTTCATTTTTCAAGCTCCTCTTGAAATTGATTTTACAGACATCCCCAGGAGTTGGAGAGCTGTTTTTTAGCCCAAACAAGGCCGCTTTTATTCTGTAACAAACGGAAGCAGACAGATTGCCCTTGCTCTTTTTATTGCTCTTGCAAGTTCCCTCTGGTGCTTTGCGCAAGTTCCGGTGATTCTTCTTGGAAGAATCTTTCCTCGTTCAGTTGTGAACCGCCTAAGCGCATCGGAATCCTTGTAGTCAATCTTTGCCTTGTTTGCGCAGAACCTGCATACCTTCTTTCGGAAGAATGTCTTGTTCTTTGTTCTTGCGCCGTCTCTGCCGTCATCTTCGCGGCCTTCCGTCTCTTGAGTAGCCGCCTGAGCGACTTCGTTTTCTTCTGCTATTATTTCTTTTGTTTCCTCAGCCATAATTTCTCCAAATTGTGAAAGCAAAAATCAGCTTTCATGCATAGTTATAGATGCGCTTTATGCGCAAAATCCGAAAATCAGAAGGGAATGTCTTCCGGAAAGTCGTTCTCTGAAGAACCGAGGTCGCTGCCGTAATCCGGCATTGAACTTGGCGACTGATTCTGAAAGTTCGTCCTTGGCTGAAATCCGCCTGATGCACCCCCGGCGCCAACGCCGCCATCGGATTTCCCGCCAAGAAGCTGAATGCTGTTTGCAACGACAGAAACCTTGGAGAATTTCTGACCGTCCTTTTCCCAGCGATCCTGCTTAAGGTAGCCGTCAACGCAAATCTGCTTACCTTTTGTAAGGTAGGGCTTCAGGTTTTCAGCCTGCCTTCCCCAGATTGTAACGTCAAAATAGCTTGCCTCGTCTTTCCATTCGTCACCGACTTTGTGACTTCTGTTGACAGCAATGCTTACGTTGGCTCTAGCCTGTCCATTTCCTACATAGCCGAAAGAGCGCTCATCGCTTCCCAAGTCCCTTGTAAGCCGTCCGATTAAAACCACGTGATTTACATCCGCTGCCATTGTTTACCTCTGAAGTTTAAGTTTAAGATTCTGAATTCAGAAAGCTATTTTTCTTCAAGTTTCACAAACAGATACTTAAGAAGATTCTGTGTGATTTTGAACTCTTTCTCGACTTCTGAAATCTTATCCGGATTGATTTTTATGGTGAACAAAATAAAGCGTCCCCGCCTTTGTTTTTTCACCTCGTAAGCGAGGTCGCGGTCAGCGAAAAGTTCTTCCTTTTCGATATCCGCACCAAAAGATGTAAGAATCTGACGAACAGCTTCCTTACCCTGACCAGATTTTTCCTCGTCCAGAGGAAAAATACTCATAAGTTCATACTTTCTCATGCTTGCTCCTTATGGACATATGGAGATTCCAAAAGGAATCTCAAGGGGTGTTCCCGTACTATACAGAAAAGCAATTTTTGGGTCAAGGGCGGACATATTAATGCGTTGTTCATTGGGTTGTCGTTCGTATGTCCGCCCACAAAACGGACTTGTGTCCGATTCTTGCTAGAAGGAACTGACCACATCCATCTTCCAAAGAACCAGGCTCAAGAACATCCGTTCTTGTACTACGAGTTTGCCATGCGGCAAACTTGCAAGATGTCTTATACAAGTTTTCCGAAAGGAAAACTTGGGGCGGCGGGCGAAGAATAAAAGGTGAAAACCCCGTTTTCCCGCCGCCCCCCTTTATATAAAAGAAGACAGCCTTGAAAACATAAGAAAGCCATAATATAATCGGACTATGTTTGTTTCCGACTTCCCTTCATTTGTTAAAAGGTTTGCTTTTTTTGTTCAGTTTATGGTTCTGGTTTCAGGCTTCTCTTTTGCGTTCGGCACTGCAGAAAAGATTCAGACTCTTATTGAGCACGGCTCTGTAAACGCAATGGAAAGGGCGTTTTTAAGGTACAGTCACCTGAACAGCACCGCACTGGGAAAAGACGGCGATTCTCTTATCATGGAAGCCATAGAACATGACAGGGATGTAAACTTCATAAAGTTCCTTGAAAAGGCTGACGTTAAATTCAAAGGTAAAAACCGTAACGGGCAGACTGCGCTTCACTATATCTGTAAATATTCCGATGACAACGATCAGCTTTTTTCATATGTTCTTAACAGGTGGGGAACAAAGTTTTCTGTAAGCAAGGCTCTTTTAGCAAAGGATAAATACGGCTTTTCGCCTTACCAATATGCCCTTGATAATCTTGGGGAAGATAAAATCCTTGAACTTGAAGGTATCCTTGAGCCCAAGGTTGCTTCATCCATAAAAGAAAGGCACGAATCGGGAATCACTCAGACCGGGGAAGCTGCCGTTCCTCCAAGCGAAAAGAACATAAAAGCAAAGGAACGATACCTTGCATCCCAAAAAAGGGCGGAAGCTAAACGCGAGGCGGCTGAAAAGAAAGCTCTTGCAGCGGCTGAAAAGAAAGCCGAACAAAAGCGCCTGGAAGAGGAAAAGAAAAAGACTCTTGCAGCTGAAAACAAGGCTGAATCAAAAATACTTTCCGAAAAGACAAAGGCTTCCATTGCTGAAAAAAGAGCGGAGGCGAAGCGACTTGCCGAAGAGAGAAAGGCTTTAGAGGCGGCACAAAAAGCGGAAGCAAAACGTCTTGCAGCGGAAACGAAAGCTGAAGAAAAGCGTCTTGCAGAAGAAAGAAAAGCGGCTCTTGCAGAGGAAGAAGAAGCTGAAAGAGAAAGGCTTTTTGAAGAAAAGCGTCTTACAGAAGCAAAGAAAGCTGCGGAAGATAGACGCATTGCAGAGGCGAATCGCATTGCGGAAGAAAAGAGACTTGCCGAGGAGAAGTGGCAGGCGGAAGCAAAACGACTTGCAGAAGAAAAACGCTTTGAGGAAGAGAATCGCCTTGCAGAAGAACGGCGCATTGCCGAAGAAAAGAGGCTTGCAGAAGAGAAGAGACTTGCAGAAGAGAAGAAAGCTGCGGAAGAACGACGTATTGCTGAGGAAAAGAAAGCGGCAGATGAACGACGCATTGCAGAAGAGAATAGGCTTGCAGCGGAAAAGAAAGCCGCTGAAGAAAGAGCTGCAATCAAAAGAGTTACGGTTCCGCAATCTAACGCGGAAAGTGCGAATGAAACACCTTCTTTGCAGGACAGTTTAAGAGCTCCGCAAAGAAACGACGTTGCCTCGGCTTTACCTTCATCTTCCGAAAACTCCGTTACGGTTCCGCTTAAAACTGTGCCTGAAAAACCTCAAGTGCAGATTGAAAAGATGCCGGATTCAAGTCCGTCCGTCACGGCGCATAAAGAAGTACCGGTTACTACTGAAAATCCTTCTTTGGCGGAACGTTTTGAAAGAATTGAAAAGCCTTCTTCCGGCATTGAAAAAAGGCAAAGGGAGCTTTCGAGCCTTTACGGTAACGGTGAAACGTTCACCGAAGATGAAAAGCCTTTTTTGTTCGACTATGCGCCCAAAACCTATATGGAAAGCTATGACGACTATGCTGAAAAGTCTTCCGAGGGTATGCATCTTGGTAAAATCAAGAACCCCAACTCCAGGGATTTTAACGGCAGAAGTCTTTTGATGAAGTCTGTAAAAAACGGAAACGACTGGGAGATTCGTTCCCTTATTAATTCGGGGGCGGACGTGAACGTAAAGGACAACGACGGCTGGTCTGCTCTTATGTATGCCGTCCGCTATCAGAATAATCTTGAGGTTGTGCGTCTTCTTTTGAGAAGCGGTGCCGATATGGCTGCAATGAACAAGTACGGAAGCACTCCGCTTGACCTTGCTGCAACTTATTCGTCAAACCCTGAGATTCTCAGGCTTATATTAAAGGATTTTAAGGGCGGTCAGAGTGAGATTTTCAGGGCGTTCGTATTTTCTATAACGTCGGATGTCGGAAACCGTTCTTCCCAGCTTGCAAAGCTTCAAGTTTTCGTTGACAGGGGCATTCAGTTGAATCGCTTTTACGAGGGAAAAACTCCGCTCATGTATGCTGCAGGATATTCTTCGTCTACAGACGTTATAGAGTTCCTTCTTGATAACGGGGCTGCTGTTTCGATAAGGGATTCGTCGGGGAAGACTGCGTTCGACTATGCCAAAGCGAACGTAAAACTTGAGCGGGATGAGACTTTTTGGCGGCTGAACGGAAATTGATTTTAAGGACTTAAACGATGAGGATTACAGGCGGGGTACTGAAGGGAAGAATCATGAAATGTCCGGACGGAGTAATAAGGCCTGCCATGGACAGAATGAGAGAATCCATGTTCGCAGTCCTTGGAGACTTGAGCGGAAAAAGCTGGTTGGATCTTTTTAGCGGTTCGGGGACTGTTGCAGTTGAAGCTGTTTCAAGAGGCGCTTTAAATGTTGAGCTTTGCGAAAAAGATAGATTAAAAGTAAAGACTGTGCTTGAAAACGTTCAGGTGGCACAAAAAGAATGCGGCGTAAAAATACAGTGTCATTTTATGCCTGTGGAATACTTTCTTAAAAGATGTAAATCCGCTTTTGACTTCATATTTTTTGACCCGCCTTTTCCCTACAGATTTCATGAAAGGCTTATCCTTGAGGTTAGCGAAAGAAAACTTCTTAAAGAGGGAGGCGCCGTGCTTATTCACAGACCTGATGAAAAGGATTTGCCTGAAAGTATAGGGGAACTTTCAAGAACAGACCAAAGGATATACGGAAGATCCGTTCTGGATTTTTACGGATACTCAAAATAGACAATAAACAATTTCATAATAAGCAATGGAGGACTTATGGAAAAGTTTTTTAAGTTGAAGGAAAGGGATACCACCTTTGCAAAAGAAATCGTCGGGGGGGTAACAACATTCCTTGCCATGGCGTACATTCTTGCGGTGAACCCGAACATTCTTTCAGGGGCGGGACTGGGATTACCTCAGGGAACTCTTCCCTCGTGGGGCGGGGTGTTTACAGCCACCGCTGTTTCTGCAGGAATCGCAACACTTGTGATGGCGCTTGTTGCAAACCTTCCTGTAGCTCTTGCCCCGGGTTTAGGTTTGAACGCCTTTTTTACCTACACGGTTGTGCTCGGAATGGGGGCTTCGTGGCAGCTTGCGCTTACAGCAGTTCTTTTTGAAGGAATTGTTTTTATTGTGCTTTCTCTTTGCGGAGTAAGAGAAGCCTTGATTAGGTCAATCCCTGACGGCTTAAAGAAGGCTGTCGCGGTAGGAATCGGTCTTTTTATAGCAATTATAGGTCTTGTAAACGCAGGAATTTGCTCCACGGATACGGGAACTACTATAGGCTTTGTGAATTTCACCATGGAGCATTCCGCGGCGATTGTAGCTGTTATAGGTCTTATTATTACAATAGTTCTTTATTCTTTAAAAGTCCCGGGCTCAATCCTTATAGGAATAGTTCTTACGACTCTCATCGGTATTCCTTTTGGAGTTACTAAGATTCCTGAAGGCTGGAAGCCCTTTTCTCTTCCTGCAAAGCCGCATTTCTTCGCTTTTGATTTTAAGGGAATACTTATAGATTCTTCTACGGGGAACTTCAGCGCTCTTGTTCTTGGAAAGTTCTTTGTGATTTTCTTTACGTTCTTTTTTACTGATATGTTCGACACTATAGGAACTTTGCTTGGCGTTGCAGAGCAGGCTAACTTAAAGGACAAAAACGGCGAGATTCAGAACGTGAAGGGCGCTTTGTTTTCGGATGCCGCAGGAACTGTAGTGGGAGCTTGTCTTGGAACCAGTACAGTTACATCGTTCGTGGAATCTTCATCGGGTGTAGCGGCAGGCGCAAGAACGGGCTTGGCTTCCGTTGCAACGGGAGTTCTTTTTCTTTTGTCGCTTTTTATAGGGCCTTTGTTCTTCCTTATTCCATCGGCTGCAACGGCTCCGGCTCTTATATTCGTGGGCTACCTTATGATGAAGTCGGTGGTTGCAATAGACTTCAACGACCCAACCGAAGGAATTCCTGCATTTATAACAATAATGACTATGCCGTTTGCGTATTCCGTTTCAAAGGGAATTATGTGGGGAATCATCTCCTACGTGATAGCAAAATGCGCAGGTAAAAAGGCAAGGGATATTCCGATTGTTACATGGATTCTTGCGTTCGTGTTCCTTGCGGACATCGTATTTGAAGCTTTAAAATAGCGTAGGGATAATATTAAAAAGGGCTTGAAGTTTCAAAACTTCAAGCCCTTTCTTTTTAACGATTATAAATTATAAAGATTATTGCAGAGAAGATGAAAGCCAGTCCTTAAAGGCTTCATAGTCGTTTTCCATAGGAATTGCCCTGTCGGGAAGATTCATAATTTCCTGAAGCCTTTCAGGCATTGCAGGTTCCCGTCCGATAGACGAGCTTACTATATCTGAAAACTTTGCAGGATGTGCGGTTTCAAGGATGATTCCCACTGCATTCTTTTTTAATACTTCATCTTTCCATGAAGGAAGGTTGGGTGTAAGACCGGGTTTTGTGTAGTCATGCACAGCACCGTTTGAAAGCATTTCCATTTTTCCGCTTTTTATATCAAGCCATGCCTTGTATCCGATAGCTCCGTGCGGGTCTATTATGTAGCCTGTCTTTTCGTTACATTCTTTTACGGCATCTTTTATTCCTTCGTTATTAAGCCAGTAAGATGCAAATAGCGAACGGACTTCTTCCAGCGTGTACATAGCTTTTATTCTTTCGTAGTTTGAAGGAGAACCTACGTCCATTGCGTTTGCGTATGTTTCCACTGACGGACGAGCCTTATATTCTCCGGTTGCAATCCAGTCGGGAATAGTGCGGTTTGTGTTTGTTGCAGCAACAAAGCCTTTTATAGGAGCTCCCATCTTCATTGCTATAAGTCCCGACGTAAGATTTCCGAAGTTACCGCTTGGAACAACCTGTATTATCGAAGGATTTTCAATTTTGGTGTCCAAGGGGGCTCTGTTTCTGACAATCAGAGACGAGTACATATAATAAAAACTCTGCGGCAAAAGACGGGATATGTTTATTGAATTTGCAGACGACAGCCTGAACTTTTTTCTAAGTTCCTTGTCCGTGAATGCTGTTTTTACAAGACGCTGGCAGTCGTCGAAAGTGCCTGAAACCTTCAACGCTCTTACGTTCCCTGTAAATGTGGAAAGCTGCTTTTCCTGAATGTTGGAAATCTTTCCCATCGGATAAAGGATAGTTACATCTATTCCGGGAACATTATGAAAAGCGGAACCGACTGCGCTTCCCGTGTCGCCAGATGTTGCTACAAGAATGTGAAGCCTGTCATTTTCGTTCCTGTTGAAATATGACATGACCCTTGCCATGAACCTTGCTCCGAAATCCTTGAATGCGCAGGTAGGCCCGTGAAAAAGCTCAAGCACGTAGGAATTGTTGTCCAGCGGAACTATCTTAGGCGTAAAAGGATATGAATCCTGAATGATACCCATAAGGTCGTCGTCCGGAATTTCGTTTTCAACATACGGCTTTGCCATAGTGAACGCCACATCCCTGAACGAAGGTTCAGGATTTTTGTTTATGAACGAAGACGGAAGTTCAGGAAAACTTGAAGGAACGTAAAGTCCTCCCGTTGCCGCATTCATTCCGCTCATGACCGCAGTCTTAAAATCTACGCTTGCAGTTTTGTCCCTTGTGTCTGTATAAATCATCTTTCCCTCAAAAAATATTTTTATTTACATTCCGTATATTATTTCTTCTGTAACTTTTGCGGCAAGTATGGAGCGGCATGCAGTTTCCGCATTCCGTTTTACTCTGTCCGTTACGGATTCGGTTATCGCGGAACTGTATTTTACCGAGCCGTCGCTCATATCTATACACGAAAAATTAGCCGTGAGAGTAACGGTAGTTCCGTTCTCGTCTTCCTGAGCGGGCTTTTCCCATTTAAATGTTCCTACTACAAGAAAATTAGCCGCTTTTTTTATTTCGCCCTGCGTTATGTTTACGCAAGCTCTGTAGACGTCGTTAAGCGGACGTATAAAATAAGATGAATCGCTTACGGGCGCATTTCCTACATTTATACCTGCGTTCCTAAGGTTCTGAAGAAGTAAAAAGTTATTAGTTGTGGGATTACCTTTTTCGTTGTAGTCGTACACAAAAAGAATTCCGCCCGGACGCTTTATGTATTTTGACTTTACCTTATATGCAGAAGTTACCGCAGTTGCAAGAGCTTCCGTCAGTATTTCTGAAGAATCCGTCGGAGGAGTAGGGTAAAAGCTTATCATGTCCTTTGCTGGAACCGACGGAATCCCCGGATTAAAAAAGATTTTTCCGTCGGAATCGGTTTTTACGTTCACTGTTGAATATATATAAGAGTTTTCCTTTCTTGATGTAGGCCATGAAACAGTTATATCAAAATTTTTTAAAGGGACGTTTTTGTCCGTAACAGAAACCACATAGGGCGAGGAAAATGCGCTTCCTACGTAAACTTCCTCTTTTTCCGGGCTTGAGATTACTTTAAGCTGTATTCTTTTAAGCAGCTCTTTAAACTCTTTTTCTTCTTTATTTTCCGTTTCCGCTACTGTAAGAACCTTGGGCACTCTGATTATTTTTCCCGCGCTTTCTTCTTCGATATTCTCATTCTGTTCTTCTATGCTTTTGTTTTCCTGCTTCGGCGAAGATTCGCAGGACGCAAAGACTAGAGCGGTGAGCGTAACAATTGCGGTAAATATGGGCTTGATTCTGTTCATGTTCATTATGTCCTTGTGTAGAGTTTTTTATTTTCTCTACCGAATGAAATTCGATTTTAACAGTATAGTTTTTTTGGGAACATTTCTCAATACATACAAAAAACTTGTGAGAAAAACTCTCGTTTTGTTTTAAGATGTTTTTTATGTTATTCCGTGCGGATTTTGCTTCTTTTAAAGATAGAAATGTAATGCAAACTTGAAAAACAGATTTTTCTCATAAGGGAGGTTCAGCGTTGCTAAATTTTTTTAATAATGCTAAAGTCGTAATAACAAACAGAGACCACGGCAAAGCAGGAGACTTACGTATGGCAAAGAAAAAACTTGACTGGAAGAACCTTCCTTTCTCGTACATTAAGACATCAAAAAGGTTCATCTCTAATTACACGAACGGCGCTTGGGATAGCGGAAAACTTTCAAAAGACGACAAGGTTGTTATAAACGAATGTGCAGGCGTTTTGCAGTATGCGCAGACCTGTTTTGAAGGGTTAAAAGCATATTCTACAAAGGACGGAAGAATTGTAACATTCCGTCCGGATTTAAACGCCGAGCGCATGAAAAATTCATGTCAAAGGCTTGAAATGCCGGTTTTCCCTGAGGATAGATTTATAAAAGCGGTTATCGATACCGTAAAGGCAAATATGGACTGGGTTCCTCCGTTCGGAACGGATGCAAGCCTATATATAAGACCTTATATGTTCGGTACAAATGCCGTTATCGGAGTAAAACCCGCCGACGAATATCAGTTTAGGATTCTTTCAACACCGGTCGGTCCTTATTTTAGAGGCGGACTTAAACCTATAAAACTTCGCCTTTCAGACACCGACAGGGCAGCTCCGCACGGAACAGGAGACATAAAAGCAGGCTTGAACTATGCGATGAGCCTTCACAATGTAGTTGAAGCGCATAAAAAAGGATATGCGGAAAACCTTTACACCGATCCTGCAACTCATACATATATAGAAGAAACGGGCGGGGCAAACATTATCTTTGTTACAAAAGACCATAAACTTGTAACTCCCAAGTCTTCAACTATTCTTCCGTCAATAACCCGCCGCTCACTGATTCAGGTGGCAAGAGACTATCTTAAAATGGAAGTAGAAGAACGCCCTGTTGATAAAAGCGAACTTTCTTCATTTGTAGAGGCAGGGCTTTGCGGTACTGCTGCTGTCATTTCACCGATAGGACAGATAGACGACCACGATAAAGTTATAAAACTTCCATCCGGAATGGATGAAATCGGTACCGTTCTTAAAAAATTAAGAGAGACGCTTACAGGAATCCAGATGGGCGAAATTGAAGCTCCCGAAGGCTGGATATACGAAGTAAAATGAACCAAACTAAAAAAATGCGTAAATAAGCGGCTTTGCATTTTGCAAAGCCGCATTGTTTTTAATATGCGTTATCTTAGCCGCCTAAAAATAAACATTCATTAAAATCGAGAGCCATAAGCCTTTTAAAAAGGCGAGGATTGTCGATTTTTAACATTTTTGCAATGTAATAAAAACAAATGCATTCAATAAGTGAGTTTTCCGAACAACAAAGTCAAGTGTGTATTAAAGCAGAAGTATCTTTGCGGATTTAAATAAACCTTCCTATAAAATCGACAACCGCAGACTGTATAAACAAGCCTCGATTGCTGAATTCTCGCCGTTTCAAGAAAGAAGGAAACGACGTACAAAGTTCAAGTTTTCGGTACAAAAACTTGAACTTTACAATAGAGCCGCATTGCGCCTATAGAAGTTATACCTTCCTAAAAATTCAGCAGCCGAACAAAGTGCGCTTCCCGAAAATGCCTTTTAAATCAACAAAGGAATCCGCACCTTATTAATTTGTAGTAACGAATTATATGTCACGGATTACGTTATAGTCAATCTTTTTAAAAAGCGTCCGGTGTAGTGCCGTAATAGACCACATGATACGGCTACAATAGGTCACCTATTACGGC